>CAJBZC010000271.1 GCA_903959965.1 uncultured bacterium | reverse complement strand
GGCTGCTCGCATATTGTCTGGGTATTGGAGGAAGGTTGGTCGTAAATTGGCCCGTTCACCGCGCCAGGACAACCACAAAATTAAAGCTTTTGCGGGGGTTTGCGTACTTTTGCGGCTCTCCGGCAGGTCATCGGATCGTTAAAAATACAGGCTTTGCCGGCTCAACGCATCATTGACATTATTTATGGAATACCAATTCAGGGATATCGAGCGAAAATGGCAGAAAAGTTGGAAAGACCTTGGTACCTATCAGGTGACCAACGACCCCGGCCGGCCTAAATGCTATGTGCTCGATATGTTTCCCTATCCCAGCGGAGCCGGTCTGCATGTGGGACATCCCCTCGGATACATCGCCAGCGACATCTACAGCCGCTTCAAGCGATTGAAGGGATTCAACGTCCTGCATCCCATGGGATATGATTCTTTTGGACTTCCCGCCGAACAATACGCTATTGAACATGGCATCCCACCGGCCGTTTCTACTGAAAATAACATCAGGAATTTCAGGGCACAGCTGGATCGCATCGGTTTCTGCTACGACTGGTCTCGCGAAGTGCGCACCAGCGATGCGTCCTATTATAAATGGACACAATGGATCTTCCTGGAGTTGTTCGACAGCTGGTTCGACCGTCATGCCGGCAAGGCACGGCGTGTATCAGCCCTGACGGACATCTTCGAGCAGGATGGCAATGCTGCGCATCCCTGTCCGGGAGATCGATCCCTGCGCTTCAGCGCAGCAGAATGGCAAACATATGATGAGCGCAGACGACAGGACATCCTGATGGATTACCGGCTCGCTTATTGTGGTCATGGTGAGGTCAACTGGTGCGAAGCCCTGGGCACCGTGCTGGCAAATGACGAGGTCATCAACGGCGTGAGCGAACGCGGCGGGCATCCGGTCGTCCGAAAGAAACTCCGACAGTGGTATCTGCGCATCACCGAATACGCCGACCGACTGCTGGAAGGCTTGCATACCGTCGAATTCAGCGACAGTATGAAGGACATGCAGACCAACTGGATCGGCAAGAGTTTCGGAGCCGAAATTGATTTCAAACTTCAGGGAGGGGATGCGCATATCCGGGTGTACACCACCCGTCCGGATACCATCTTCGGGGTGGATTTCCTCGTCGTGGCCCCCGAACATCCACTCGTGCCGTATCTGATCACCGACGGCCAGCGTACCGAAGCCGATGCCTATCTGGAATACGTCAACAGTCGCAGCGAACGCGAACGCATGGCAGAAAAAAAGATCTCCGGTGCTTTCACCGGCAGTCATTGCCTGCATCCCTTCACAGGCCGGCCCATCCCGGTCTGGATCAGCGAATACGTCCTCGCCGGCTATGGCACGGGCGCGATCATGGCCGTCCCCTGCGGGGATGAGCGGGATCACAGATTCGCGCTGCATTTCGGGTTGCCGATCACTAATATCATCGGAAGTCATTATGACGGGGTGGAGGCCAATCCCACCAAGGATGCCATCCTTCACCAGAGTGATTTCCTCGACGGGCTGGTCATGCGCGACGCTATGGCGGTGGTCCTGGATCGGCTTGAAGTCACTGGATCGGGCAAGCGCCAGGTCAATTATAAAATGCGAGATGCAGCCTTCAGCCGTCAGCGATACTGGGGCGAGCCATTCCCGATCGTTTGGAAGGATGGCATCGCCGTTCCCTTGCCGGCAGACCAGTTGCCGGTGGAACTCCCGCCGCTGGAAGAACTGCATCCCGGCCCGGGCGGAGAAGGTCCGCTGGCCAACCTGCCAGACTGGAAGCACTTCCATGGCGGTGTCCGGGAAGTGAATACCATGCCCGGATATGCCGGCAGCAGCTGGTATTTTCTGAGATACATGGATCCCGGTAATGATCAGGCATTCTGCAGCCGCTCTGCCAGTGATTACTGGGGTCAGGTGGACATCTATGTTGGCGGGACGGAGCATGCCGTAGGCCATCTGCTTTACAGCCGGATGTGGACAAAAGCGATGTACGACCTCGGTCATATCGGATTCGACGAACCTTTCCGTCGCCTAGTAAACCAGGGTAAGATCGGCGGGGATTCCCGCATCGCCTATCGCATCCGCGGTACGCACCAGTTCGTATCTGCCGGTCTGAAGGATGCCTATGAGACCGATGAAATCCACGTGGATGTGTCCATGGTGGACGGGGTGGTGCTGGACACGGAGGCTTTCCGGAACTGGCGGCCTGACCTGCATGAAGCGACTTTCCTAGATCGGAAGAGCACCGTCTGAACTCCAGTCACTCCGCGAAATCTCGTAT
>CAJBZC010000270.1 GCA_903959965.1 uncultured bacterium | reverse complement strand
TGGACGTCGAACTGGACGAACTGGGATCCCCAGAACAAGGCTTATTGATTTACAGCTTCAATAAAAAAACCGGACATCTTTCAGATGCCCGGTTTTTTTATTTAAGCAGTAAATCAATAGGCCTTGTTCTGGGGATCCCAGTTCGTCCAGTTCGACGTCCAGTCAGTAGTACCCATGGCACCACGGAATGCAACAGAGGAGAAGAAACTGTTCATACCCGTGAAGCTTGCACCTGTGAGCGCAGGTGACCCTGTCTGCGGGAGAAATTTGGGAGCAGTGCTATAGAACGGAGCCGTCAGTTTGATATCGTCACCGTTGGTATAAGTGATACAGCCTTCAGCCTCAGCTTTAGCCTTTACAAGGGCATCTGAAGCCAGGGTCTGGTTACCGGATTTGTAGGTAGCAGCGATGGCATGAACCAAATTGTTCCTGAACTCAGAAGTGCCATCCGTGAAATAAGACTTTATAGTAGCGTCAGACTCCATAGAGAAGCCAGCCTTCTGCCAGCCCATCATGATGGAATTGCGCAGCACAAATTGAGTAGCTCTCCTCCAGCGATTGCCGAAATTATGATTGGCTGCAGTACCCGTGGCATTGTTAGGCCCTACAAACGTAAAGTTGCTGAGTTGAGGACGAGTAACTGGAGAAGCCGTAGAACCGGAACCATCGTTGTCGCACTCAATACCATTTCCGGCATCACCACCGTCCACAAAATCAGGTTTACGGCAGGCAATGGCGAATTGAATCTTGCCGGAATATCCAAAGTCGAAATCGAAATCATCATCCGCCGTAGCGAAGGCGATCAGATTTTTGCAGCTTACGGTGCCCCCAAAGAATTCGAAAGCATCATCATTGCCGAAGGATACCTGTACATTCTCGATGATCGTACCGGAACCGACACCACCCAGTGTCAGACCATTGATCTCAGAACCGGGCTCAGCCGCGATACCTGCAAATTCGATACGGACAAAACGAAGAATACCACTCTCATCGTTGGGCTCGGTGCCACCATATTTGCGACCCACACCACCCTCGATGACTGGAGCCGGATCCTGAGGACGGTTGGTGGGCGCTTTACCCAGCATGATGATACCACCCCAGTCACCAGGTGTGCGCTGACCGATAGCTTTGCCGCTGGTGAAGACGATAGGATCGTTGGCACGGCCGTCTGCAATAAGCTTAGCACCACGCTCAATGATCAGGGCGCCTTTCTCTGTAATATCACTCACAATCACACTACCGGGAGCAATCGTGAGAATGTTGCCATCAGTGATGTAAACGTAACCTTTGAGCGTGTATTTCCCCTTCGGAAGATAATAACTCTTGTTTAAAATGCCCTGGATAATACCACCATTGGTAGCAGGATCCTGTGGGTCAGCAGCATTATTGCCACCGCTGCTGTTATTCGTGATGTTCTCAGTGAAATCGACCTTGATACAGGCACCCTGCGTCAAAAGCACGGCGGTCATCAGGCCCAGGAAGATACGTTTCATACGATGGTTTTGATATTTATATTTATTTTTTACCCAGTGACAAATCATAACTAAAACTAACTGTAACAGTGGTACCCGGACGATAAGCGTAGAACAGACGATCTGTACCGTCCTGAAACGACGTGGCATCATTCACGTTCTCATAGTGATAGAATGCGTTATTCAACAAATCGGATACATTGAGCTTCAGCTCCCCTTTCTTGTCAAGCACCTTGGTGGACAGTTGCAGATCGACCAGGTTCCTCGGACGTTCAAATACGTTGGGGAATTCGTTGTTGCCTACCAGCGAAAGCCGCTCACCGATCCGATTGTAGAGGAGTGATGCATTAAAAACAGGCGAGGTATACTGAAGTCCGAGATTCAGTAGGTATGGCGACTGCCCTTGCAGAGGACGGTCAGCTTTCACTTCCTTGTTACCGGCTGACAGATCATTGAAGGTTACCTCAGAACGGATGTAAGTGTAGTTGCCGAATACGCTAAAATTCTTCAGTTTCGGCGCGATGAAATCAAGCCCTTTCCGAACTTCCACTTCAAAACCAATGGAACGGGCACTCAATGCATTTGAATAGAAATACCTGCGGGCATCAGCGTTACTAGCCGGATCCAGACGCAGTTCTATCGGGTCTGTGAAATCCTTAAAGAACGCTCCAATGCTGATCGACTCGCCGGCCTTTGGATAGAATTCATAACGGGCATCATAATTCATGATAGAAGAACGACGAAGTCCCGTGTCACCCAGGATACCGTAATTCAATTCATAATCGTAGAAAGCAAACTCAGCGATCTCCCTGAACTCAGGACGGGCCACCGTGCGACTACCCGACAAGCGAAGATTCGTCTTATCGCCCATCTTCAACATGGCATTAAGTGAAGGAAGCATATCCCACTTTTCCGTCAGACGAACACTCCGGTTACCAGTCTGTGTGCGGGAAGTCAGCAATTGCTGGAAATTCTCAGCACGTAGGCCCCAGATCAAACGAAGATCACCAAACGTGTTATCCATCATGCCATAGGCGGAATTCAGTACGGAGATGCCGAAATAACTGTCAACATTATTGGTGAATTCTTCCAGCACAAATCCGCTGTTACCCATATTTTCAGACTGGAAAGCCTCTTCAACAGGTTTACGTCCGTTAGCAGCGATAAAACTATTATAGTTCGTTACGTTGTATCGGAAGATGCGGCTACTGAAATCACGGAAACGAGTCGTATTACCCCCGCCCAACTTCAGGGTTTGCTTGTCTTTCAAACCCCAGTTCATCGGAACAATTAGCTGGCCACCACCACCTACACTATAATCCTGCAGTTCACTGTAAAAACGGCGGGTATCATCCGGATCGATATCGAAAGGCTGGGTAGTGTTGATGGTGCGTGCATACAGCGCTGTTCGAAGATCCGGCTGAGTCTTCATGTTATAGCCGGCATTTCCGTTCCAGCGAAGCTTGATACCTCCTTTGCTCAACTGATGTTCACCCTCCAGCTGGGTAGTAGCCAGTGAACGCTGGTTAAGATAGGATGAATACAACTTAAGGTCATTCAAACGACTGGTATTGTATCCTTCACGCACGTAATACTTGTCTTCGTAGAGTTGATTGAACAGATTCTTCCAGGAGATCTTGGTACGACCCTTCACGTAACTGATATTGGCTACTCCGCCCCAGTTGACCTGGTAGAGATTTTGACGATCCTTGTAGTCAAAGATCACCGTACCATCCGCTTCATGAAAACGACGATCCACCTCATAAATAAGCTGAGCCTTGCGATACGTCATACCCACCAACGTACCCAATATACCACCCCGCTTGAACCGATGTGTCTTCGCATAGGTGAGATTGAAATTATAGATGGGCATCGCATCTGAAGTGCTTTCACGATAAACATCACCGCTGAAATCCTGGGACAGTGCAACCTGACGGGCAACACCGGCTGCATTTTTCCCCAGGGCCCTGTAATCTCGGGCATTAGCGGGAAAACTGTCCGGAAGATTACGCGTTCCGTCATCAAACCCCAGCCAGTCGAACTTATTTCGGGCATTGCTGGTGAAAGGCTTGAAAGTCGATTGATTATTGTAACCAATACCGACACCCACCGTCAACACATCTTTTGTGGGAATATCACGTGTATTGACCTGAACAAGTCCGCCGGAAAATTCACCGGTGAATTCGGGCGTCGCAGTCTTATGAATAATAATGTTGTCAATCAGTGCTGCTGGAAACATATCGAAAGAGAAGGCCTTGCGATCCGGCTCACTGCTCGGCAGCTGCGCCGTATTCAGCATCGCCGCATTGTATCGGTCTGAAAGCCCACGAACCACTACGAACCTGTTGTCCTGGATAGAGGCACCGCTTACGCGTTTCAATACTTCGCCGGTATTCTTGTCTGGGGTGCGACGGATGAAATCAGCCGCCAGACCGCTGGCCATGGAAGAACTCGTACGCTGGAAGGTCAACAGAGCGACCGTGCTCTCCTGACGACGCGTACTGCGAATTACGATCGACTCACCCGTCGTTACTTTGGGTTCCAGTACAATTACCAAAGGCTCATCTACCAGGGTGGCTGGATCGATCTCGTCAACTGATTTGCTTTGATATCCCGTGCTGGATACGAGGACACTATAACGCTTCCCTTTCTCCAGGGTAAAATTGAATTCACCTTCCACATTGGCGGATACCAGCTTCTTCGTCTCCTGGATTACGATCGAAGCGCCTGGCACCGGCTCATTCTTAGTGTTGATGATCCTTCCCCGAATATTTACAGACTGTGCAGACGTAAACATGGGCAGGATCATCAGCAGGATCATGCCCATTATCGGATGGAAGGCGTTTTTTGGAAATGTCACAACGATAAGTTTCCGCAAAGGTCTCTTTGTCGTGTTACGCCCCCGTTACCACATTGTTAAGCCAATATTAACTGTA
Source organism: uncultured bacterium (assembly GCA_903959965.1). Classification (GTDB taxonomy): domain Bacteria; phylum Bacteroidota; class Bacteroidia; order Chitinophagales; family Chitinophagaceae; genus Pollutibacter. The sequence continues at coordinate 4,615 of CAJBZC010000270.1, read as the reverse complement.
TGTGTCGGAATTGTTAAGTCGATCGATTTATCCACACTTTCAGAATCGATACTGAACACGAAGGGTCATCACATTGTCTCGGATATCATCCGTAAACCCAGGTATTGATGCTTTTTCGTTACGCACCCATTCATACCACCCCACCACTTTCATGTTGTCCGTCACCTGACGGATGAAGCCGGCACCAAGGGTAGCGTATCGTATATCCGCTCCCGTCAGGTCTGAATTCGCTCCCCCCCACGAAGACTCGGTCACCTTCGTATTTGGATCATAGGTGTCATATTTCACGCCCAGTTGTGTGCGTGACTGGCCAATGCGATGTAGTATCAACAAAAACACTCCGCTGAAATTGCGGACGTAAGGATCAAGCAATTGTCCGTTATTGCCAGAAACCGGACCGGCAGGGGTCTCCGATGTCACGCGGGTAGCTGTCTGGGTACCAGTCCAGCGCTCTGCCCTCAATTCGGTAAGTCCAAGCGCATGCTTCCATTGCAATTGTGCATGTATGCCTTTGTAAAGTCGGGGAAGACGATCTCCGGTTTTGGTCGCCAGGGAATCGATCTTGAACATCGGAGCACCGTTTAACCCACTACCCATACGCGCGACAGCTGGGGTCCATTGACGAATACCTCCGGCCAGGAGACTGACCCCGCCGCTGATCTTTATACTCTTGGTCAACTTGACAGGCTTGATCATCGCCTGGGTGATGAAGTCCTTGTAACTATCGGTTTCCACCTGCCCCGTCAAGCCCTGACCATTGAAAATACCGGCATCGATCTTTATATTCTTCAGGAAGCCTTGTGCATACTGGGGCTCAAAACTGAACATCACCCCCAGATCCCGTTCCGTTTTCATGAGGATCTGCGACATCCGCCCGCGTTCAGGCGCCTCCCGGTCGCCGGAAGACAGATTGATCTCATAACCAAAAGGTCGGGCGAACATCCCGGTCGTCATGTGGAACATACTCCGTTTTCCCATCCAGTATCTGCCCCAGAAATCCCGGATGTTCACCCCACGTTCTGTGCCATCAAACTGAAAGACGAACTGCAACTTTGGATGATCGTAGTCATCAAAGTGCACATAATCAAACCGAATGCGGCCCCGGCGTAACATGAACCGGTTGTTCGAGAACTCCTGGAAATTACCCCCACTGTATCCTACGGCCCCTTCAGAAGATCCTATCTGGTACTGAGGCTGGATGTAGCCACTGATCCGAATGTGATCGAAACGCTTGTACATCGATAAAACACCCTTTCCGATTTCTTTGGTAGTATCCAGCATATCCATGAGAAACTGAGCCTTCGCATGGTTTGAACATACAAAAGGGAGCATTATGCTCAGAAACTTCAACCATATAGACTTTTTGAATATGCTCATGATCAGCCACCTCTGTTATGCCAATGTTAAGTAATTATTAAGTGATTGGGTGCAGTCCTTACTCGAAACAATCAGTATATTTTTGTAGAAATTTAAACTGATGGCTTCCAACTCATTCCTTAAACTGTTCCTTCCAAAAGACAGGATTTTCTTTACACTGTTCGAGCAGGTGAGTGAAAGAGTCATGGAAATGGGCAAAGTACTGCGTGATGTGGTAGATGAACCGGATTTTGAAAAAAGAGTTGCCCTCATCAGCCGCATCGAAGACCTGGAACACGAAAACGATGATTTGACACATAAGATATTCACCGAATTAGGGCGAAACTTCATTACACCCTTCGATCGGGAGGATATTCACTACCTGGCCAGCTCTCTGGATGATATCGCAGATTATATATTCGCCTCCGCCAAGAAGATCAATTTCTACAAAATCAACCCCGTACAGGATGGGTTCCACCGTTTTGCTGAACTGATCCACCAGGGCACCATCCAGGTAAACGAGGCGGTCAAGGAACTTCGCAACATGAAGAACCTTCGGATCATAACAGACGCCATGGTAAAGATCAATAGTATTGAAAATCAGGCAGATGACTTGTTCGATATGTGCATCGAACGCTTATTCGAAGAAGAAGAGGATGCCAAGGAAGTGATCAAGCTGAGGGAAATCTACCAAGTGATGGAAATCGCCACAGACAAATGTGAAGATGCAGGTAACGTGATCGAGTCCATCATCATCAAGTACGCTTAATCGCCCGCCCCACATGAGTTTCCTCATTATAATCATTGCGCTGGCGCTGATCTTCGACTATATCAACGGCTTTCATGATGCGGCGAACTCCATCGCCACGGTGGTGTCCACCAAGGTCCTCACACCCTTCCAGGCCGTAGTCTGGGCAGCGGTATTCAACTTTGCCGCCTTCTTCATTTTCAAGGATCACGGGGTGGCAAACACCATTGCTAAAACTGTGAAGGCCGATGTGCTGGATGGACAGGCTGGACTGGTGATCGTGTTCGCAGGGCTTGTCGCCGCTATCTTCTGGAATCTCCTCACATGGTGGTTCGGCATCCCCTCTTCATCCTCACATACGCTGATCGGTGGATTTGCCGGTGCCGGTGTAGCTCACGCAGGCTTCGGAGCGATAAATTCCGAACCCATCCTCAAGACCGTAATGTTCATTCTGGTCGCACCAATGGTGGGCATGCTAATGGCCTTCATCATCTCACTGTGGTTCATTCACTCCTTCCGGAAGGGCATCATTCCTAAGCTGTTATCAGGACTAGTCATCGCCGGAATCACCTGGTTTCTCTCCGCCAACCTAGAATTCAATGCGGAAAAACTTTCCGAGGGAACGCATTATGAGTCTTACATGGCGAGACTCATCTTCTACGGGAAAAATTTCAAATGGATTCTGCTTGCATTCATTCTGCTTACCCTGTCCATTTTCACCATCTTCCTGAACACCCTGAATGCCACCAGGGCGAACATTTGGTTCAAGCGATTGCAGCTCGTTTCATCCGCCGCCTTCAGCATCGGACATGGTGGTAATGATGCCCAGAAAGTCATGGGAATTATAACCGCGGCGTTGATCGCCAGCGGCTCTATCCAAACCTTCGAACAGATGCCGGTATGGGTACCCCTTGCCTGCTATGCCGCCATCGGGCTCGGTACTATGAGTGGAGGATGGAAGATCATAAAGACCATGGGTACGCGCATCACGAAAGTGACACCATTCGAAGGAGTGGCCGCTGAGACTGCCGGAGCCATCACCCTGTTCGTGACAGAGGCCCTGAAGATCCCCGTCAGTACCACCCATACCATTACGGGTTCCATCATTGGAGTGGGGGCTACCAAACGACTGTCGGCCGTCCGCTGGGGCGTCACGATCAATCTGCTCTGGGCCTGGATCCTGACCATTCCGGTCAGCGCCGCAGTAGCTATGCTGGTTTATCACCTCGTCTGGCTTTTCATGTAAATGCATTTTTCCGTCCTAAACCTTACTGATTTGAATAGTAACCCGTTGTCAACCCGCAAATAAAACGCCATATTTGCCGGAGAATCAATCACAACGATTTACCATGAAAGGAATCATCCTGGCGGGTGGCTCGGGCACCAGACTGTATCCCATCACCTATGCGATCAGCAAACAGATCATGCCGGTGTATGATAAACCGATGATCTACTATCCCCTGTCCACACTCATGCTATCCGGCATTCGGGAGATTCTGATCATTTCCACACCGCATGACCTCCCGCAGTTCCAGAAACTCTTCGGCAACGGGAACCATCTTGGCCTGGAGATTTCTTATGCCGAACAACCCGAACCCAATGGATTGGCTCAGGCCTTCGTGATCGGTGCCGACTTCATCGGGAATGACTCCGTTGCCCTCGTACTGGGTGATAATATATTCTACGGTGCCGGCCTTGGCAAGATGCTCGAGAAAAACAACAACCCCGATGGCGGTATCGTCTACGCCTATCACGTCAGTGATCCGGAGCGCTACGGCGTGGTGGAATTCGATGAGCAGAACAATGCCATCTCCATCGAAGAAAAACCCGCCACGCCCAAGAGCAGATATGCCGTCCCCGGTCTGTACTTCTATGACAACGAGGTCGTCTCCATTGCCAAAAACCTGAAACCCTCACCCCGCGGTGAATACGAGATCACCGATGTCAATCGTGAATATCTCAAAAGAGGTAGATTGAAAGTTTCCATCCTGGAAAGAGGAACCGCCTGGCTCGATACGGGCACCTTCGACTCCCTCATGCAGGCCTCCATGTTCATTCAGGTCATCGAACAACGCCAAGGCATAAAAATCGCCTGCATTGAAGAGATCGCGTGGAGAAAGGGATTCATTGACGAAAAACAGCTGATAAAACTGGCAGAGCCTCTCATGAAAAGCGGATATGGAACTTACATTGCAGGCCTTTTAAACGCTTAGTACACATTTTCCTATTTTTTAACATATATTCTCCTTATCAGACAACCCAATGAAGAAAATCCTTGTAACAGGCGGCTGTGGTTACATCGGCAGCCACACCCTGCTTGATCTCGTGGAAAACGGCTATCAAGTCATTTCCGTGGATAACAACGCACGCTCTGGTACCCGACTGCTGGAAGGGGTCGAAAAGATCGCAAACCAAAAAATAAAAAATTACAAGGTCGACCTCTGCGACTTTGACGATACCCACGCCATTTTCGCTGAAAATGACGACATCGCCGGGGTCATTCATTTTGCC
>CAJBZC010000269.1 GCA_903959965.1 uncultured bacterium | reverse complement strand
GCTTGTCGAAAACGGAAGTTTAGATGGATCAATAATATCATAACCGTTGAGTCCTCCAAATATCAGGCGACCGTCACGCATCCGATGGGAAGCTTTATAGTTGTATTCTGTGTTAATCAGACCATTACCGCGCCCCAGGCGGTGAAACCTCCCCGATACCGGCTCGTATCCTATGATGCCTGAATATGTTCCCATCCAAATCCGACCTGTTTGATCCTCTTCCATCGAGACTACCCGTGGATTAAGGAATACGGAATCAGGAATGTTTCTTACGATGCGTAGACTTCTCATATCCACTACATCCACGCCATGATCATGTCCAATCCATATTTCCTGCTTGTGCTTGCGTTGCAGCATGTCACCTACCCATCCGCCTCTCAGGCCATCCTTGCCGCGTCTGAAAACAGCGATGGTTTTAAGCGTGCTGTCGAGTACGAACAGGCAATGGTCGGTGCCAATCCAGTATCGGCGGTCCGGATGGTCCTGAAAGATGGCGCGAACCATACCAGCGTTGGGTACGATCTGCAGACTGGTTGAATGGCCTGTTGCCGGACTATAATTGATGAGCGTCTGTTGACCGCCCACGAGCATTCTCTTTGCCAGACTGTCATACCAGACGGATAGGTAGAAGGCCTTTGGTAACCGGGGATCTATATTCAGCAATTCTATGGCTTGCGCACCGGGATTGATACGTACCAATCCAAGTCCCTCCGTGGCAACGTATAGGTTTTGTCCCGCAAAGGTGGCATCATAGGCTGAAAAGCGATAAGGCATGAGCCTGCTGAGGCCTGCCCCCTTAGTATGGAGAAAGGTCAGCGGACTCCCCATCAGTATCAGTTTACCATCAGGATATTCCAATATCTTTCTGCGAATCCTGAGTTCTCCATCCGAATCATCGCCTTTTTCCTGAATGTGATTTGCCGGATACCCTTCGAGTCGGACATGCACCAACCCCTGGTTGGTGCCCATCAGAATGTTTGTACTGTCGGCAACCCAAAGATTACGGAATTCAAAATTCTCCAACCCCGGGAGGGGGATTCTGTTGAATCTGCCATTCCGCTGTTCGAACAACTGATTGTTGTTACAAATGATGAAACGGAGGCTGGAGCCTGTACCGGCCAGTGCACTGACCTGCTTTCCCAAGGGCTTTCCGTAATATGCATTGCGTACATGTGTCAGTGTACTGTCAAAGTTGACCGCACGGCCGTTGGTGACAAAGAATACATCATCGCCAATGATGGAGAAACTTTCCATGTAAGCTTCCGGATCAAAGGGAAGCCTCCTGCGCACGGAGAGATCCAGGGTATCCAACTCAAAAGCACCTGTTCCCGGCAGACTCACAAAGAGTCTGTCCAAATGAAAAAGCAGCAGCCCTTTCTTGCCCCGGGTATATCTCCTGACAGCAAGTTGCCTGCCGGCCCTCGACTTAATGAGGGTTCCATCCTCCATCAGCAGGATCATTCCTCCACCTGATATGCCCGCTGCATCATCAACCGGCTCTTCCGTAATCCCGGTGAACTTGAAGGTCGAAATATTCAGGAGTACACATCCCTGTCCCCGGTAGATCAACCAGAGAGAGTCGCCCTTTAGATGAAGTTTTTCGATCTCTCTTCTGGCCATCCCCGAGGATGGGGGATGTACTTCGATGAAGTTTCTCCCGTCAAAACGAATCAAGCCCCGCTCGGTCGCCAACCAGAAAAAGCCATGATCGTCCCTTCGGATGTCATTGATCGAAGAACCGTAAAGCTGCTGTGTCTCGTTATAGAGGGTATATTCTGTTTCTCCGGTGACCACCTGAAGGTGACCAGACAACGGCAGGATCAAACAGATCGATATCAGGATCGTTTTTAGCAAATCAGGTTACTTTTCATCAAAGTCGTTACAATTTACCAAAAACAAAGGATATGCATGGGGCATACCAGGGCTCAACAGACATGCGTATCACTGGCGGGTGAGGGTAAACCCATAAGTCCTCGGGTCTCCCAGGTGCACCGCCCCGAAGTCATACGCATAGTCTACGAATTTTTCGCCCGTTAGGTTTCTCACCCATCCGTGCAGCGCATACTTTTTTCCTTTGATCCCCGCCCGCAGGTTCACTAATCCGTACGGGGTTTGTTGGATATCATAGGAGAGGTCGAAATAGACCGTGCCGGTGTGTTTCCATTCTGCCCTGAGATCGAGGGATAGTCGCTTTTTCCGGCCCAGGGGAATTCCGTAATCTCCTGAGAGCATGGAAGTATGCGCAGGTGTCATGATCTGTCGATTGCCGTCCAGATTCTCCTCCTGACCATTTTTGGAAAGTCTGAGGCGGGTATAATCGGCATTGGTTCTGGCGTATCTCCAAGAGAAGGAGAGTCCCCTGGCGGGTCTCCATTCCGTTTCCACTTCAACACCCCGGCTTCTGATGCTCCCGGCATTCCGGGTGATGGTAATGGCGTCCGGCAAAATCAGGGTCGGAACCTGTGCATTGCCAATCCGCGAATGGAACAGGGCGATGTATGTTCGGATCCTGTTCTGCGCGAAAGCACCTTTCCATCCAAGTTCCCAATGGTCGCTCGATTCCGGATCATAGCCGATCAGCGGAGGCTGAGAAGGATCGGATCCGAGGGTGGACAAGCCACCTGCCCGGAAGCCACGGGAATATGTCAAATGTGCCGAAGTCTTTTCGCCGATCAGGTACTGCAATCCGGCTTTTGGTGAAAATGCGGCATAGGATCCTTGTCCGGATGTATCCGGCCGGGTGATGAAGGAGGGGCCCCCTGTCTTCTCATAAGCGCCTTCCACAGACATTCGCTTCCACTCCCTGTCATAGCGCAGTCCTCCGGTTAGTAACAAAGTAGGGGTGATCGACCAGGTGGCCTGTCCATAACCCGCGATGCCTTCGCCCTTCCCGAGGTTTGTGGAGATGAGTGCAAAATTTTTATCCGGGATGCCCATGAAGCCGGCATCCTTTCCGAACCGGGTCGCCTGCTTCACCGGGTTGTCCTGCACGAATCCAAAAAGTCCGGCCGTCCATTGAAGTCGGTCACCTGACCGATCTACGGAACTGAACCTCAGCTCCTGCGTCAGTACCGATACACGGTTATAGGCATTCCCGTAATTGTTGTCGATGGTCACGATATCATAAGCGGAGAAATCGCCGTCGATCGGCCGGTCATAAATGCGATGATTGCGTTGGAAGGAAGTCAGCAACTCCATCTTTGCCTGTCGGCCATGCCGCTGGACTGACATCGAAGCATTCATCGTCCTGTCTTGCATCTGCCCCGTGGCATTTTGAGACAGGATATATGGATCCTGCATGGCGGCATCCATGTCCGGTGCAAGGGGGAAAGCGCCATTGTTCCGCGCAAAGGAATGCTTCAGGTTCAACGACCATTCCCAGGTGGCATTAGGCAGAAAACGCAGATGATAGTTGCCGGTAAACCTTCGCTGCCCGTCATAGTCACTGCCTGTCGCTTCGTTTTGAAAGAATCCCTTTCTGCGCTCGTTCATCAGGGCTACCCCCAGATATAGTTTATCCTTTTTCAGGGTAGATCGGGTGCCGACCATCAATCTTTGCTGTCCGAAATTTCCGGAGCTGATCTCCCAACGGGTCCGATCTCCCGCACCGGGACGACGTGTCGTCACCTTGATCACCCCGCCCATCGCATTTCTGCCATAGAGCGTGCCCTGCGGTCCCCTTAGGATCTCTATCTTCTCCACATCCATCAATTGGGGGATATAGGTATCCAGGTTGAACTGACTTACTCCATCAATGACCGTTAATACCGCTGGATCATAGGAAGTGGTGGTGATGCCCCGAAGGGAGGTCGCCTGCCTGCCGTCTCCAGGATCTGAAGTGTAGAGGGAAGGCGAAAGGGCGGATAGCTCCCCAAGGTCCCAGAGTCGGAACGATGCGATCGACCGGCCATCGAGCGAACTAACGGAAACGGGTACACGAAGAATATCCTCTTCTTTTCTGTCGGAACTCACGACCACCTCGTCAAGGGCCAGTTCCGTTTTACGTAGCCGGATATCAATGTCGGGGTTCAACCCGGCGATGACATCGGTTTCGATCAGGGCTGACGCAAATCCGACGGCGGTGACTGAAATTTTTTTAGGGCCAGTCGTCAGTTGTTGAATGTTGAAGCGACCATTTCCGTCTGTGATCGCACCGAGGGGGCTGTTGAGCACCCTGACAGTTGCGGACGAAACCGGATGGCCTTCTGCATCGGAGACACGGCCTTGCACCACTGGTTTGGGTTGTGACAAAACTTGAAAGGAAATCAGAAGCAGCGAAAGGAAGGCAGTCAAATATTTCATCAGATCGTCAATTTCAGGCTTCAATGAGTGAATCAAAAGGAAGTGTGGCAATATCATGGAAGAAATCTGCCATGTTGTGAATGGTGGCTCCTACAAATGCAGCGCCTTTTTCCGGGGTGGCGAGGCGTGGATCTCCTGAGCCGGTATCTGCCGTCACCCTCGACCAGGGACGCTGAGCCCAGGCCCAACCCTTTCTCAAACCCTCCGGAGTGAAGCGTTTGGTGGCACCATCGCCTGCCCTCGATAAAGGATGAACCAGCGCTGGTGCGATGTGCATCATGACACTGGTTTCCAGTTCATCCGCATGGTCTCCCGGTTCGGTGAAAAATGCTTTTCGGTCTGCCGCCTGGAACCAGTTCAAGGTGCAGATGAACAGTTCAGGAAATAGCCCGGCAAGTTCCCGAATGATCGGAATGAACTGATTGGCACCATGTCCGTTACTGATGATCAGCCTCGAAACACCATGTCGTTTGAGTACATCACAGCAATCCTTCAGTATGGCCAGTTGTGTGCTGGGCATCATGTTCATGCAAAAGGCGATGTCCATCTGACCGGTATTCACTCCATATGGAATCCCCGGCAGAACCAACAGCCTCGCGCCCCTTGACCAGGCCACCTCGGCCGCCTTTTCGGTCACATGTTGCACCTGATAATTATCTGTTCCGTAGGGGAGGTGGTAATTATGTGCTTCGGTGGCGCCCCAGGGCAGGATGGCGGTCGTGAAGGAGGTTTCCTGAACCGTCTTCCAGTCCGTTTCTGCAAGTATGAAGGGTCTGGCGTTCATGATGAAATTTTTTCAAATGTAGTACCGGGAGGCAATTGGTTGTCGATACTGTTTAAGCCGTCGTTGGTTCCCGGCGGACGAAAACGCTGACGTCGCAGGGCGACTGTTCTGAGGGAATTGATGCTCACATTGAGTTCGAAACCAATCAACAATACCAGAGAGTTGAAATAAACCAGCAACATCAGAATGAGGATGCTGCTGATCGAACCATAGATACGGTTATAGGTGGAAACATTGTTCACCCAGGCTGAGAAGATCATAGAAAAAGCGATGATGAGTACCGTTGCCAGCAGGGCTCCGGGGGTTAGCCATTTCCATTTTCGACCGATCGATGGGGCATGACGGTAGATCAGGCTGATGGCACTGAAGACCAGCAGGAAGGTGATCAGCAGGCGGATCACCTGCACCATCCAATCCAGGATGGTTTCCCGGATATCCAGCCGGTCGATGATCATAGATGTGACCTTTCCCTGAGTTACCATGACAAATGTCGTACCCAGGATCAGCATTGCAATATAAAGCGTGAGTTTGATGGCGACCCAGCGCAGTTCCAGAAAGCCACGCTTCTCGGTCTCAATGTGCAACATGGACTTGTTGAACGTTCGCATGATCGTAAGCATTGCGCTGGAGGAGAAGTACAAAGCAAGCACCAGACCAAACGACAGCAAACTGCTGCTCGATTCGAAGAAATCATCCATCAGGCTCTTGATCAACCGGTAGGTAGAAATATCAGGCGTGATCTGACGTACCAAAATGAGCGCTTCACCATAAAGATCCTTGGATTGCGGAAGATGAGCCAGGAGGGTGAAGATGAAAATGCAGAATGGGGGGACAGCCATCAGGAAATTGAAGGATATCGCTGCCGCCCTTTCGTTCAGCCCAACCTGTCGTGTCTGTGCGAAAAAAAATCTGCTTACGTCATACAATGATAGGCCCTCAAATCCTGGCAATGAGAGTTGTCGGGACATGCGTAACAGCCACCTGACCGTTGACCGGCGTAACAGGTATCTCTCCAACCTAGTCATCCAGGATATAAAGGTATGCTAATTCCCGAAGAGACTGTCGAGTGCACGTTGGTAGGCTCTTGCATTGGCCATATGCTGGCGTTCGTCACTGGCGAAATCATGGTAACCGGAAAAATCAGGTCGGGCACAAAAGAAAAGATAGGTGGTTGGTGGTGCGGAGAGTACCGCATCAATGGTTTCCGGAGAAGGTGTGCAAATCGGCCCCGGAGGCAGTCCCTTCATACGATATGTATTGTATGGGGAATTTCCGGCGGCTTCAATGTGTTTGAAACGAATCCGTTTCAAACCGAAATCCCGCAATGCATATTTCAGGGTGGGGTCGGCGGAAAGCGTCATCCCCTTTTTGATGCGATTGATGTACACAGAAGCGATAAGTGGCTTGTCCGTCTTTTTGTTGGATTCCTCTTCGATGATTGAAGCCATGGTATAGACTTCTTCCGGTGTCAATCCCTGCCGGACGGCCTTTTCCTTTCTTTCGGACGTCCAGAATCGATCCCTTTCCACCGCCATGCGGCGCATCAGTCCGCCCGCGTCTGTATTCCAGTATAATTCATACGTATTCGGTATCACCAGCGTCATGGCCGTCAGCGTATCCAACCCAAACCGTCCCATCGAATCTGGC
>CAJBZC010000268.1 GCA_903959965.1 uncultured bacterium | reverse complement strand
GGCATCGACGAGCAGCTTGATGCGACGGTCGGCAAATCTGAAATACTCGGGATTGACCATGTATAGGTTGGATCCCTTGCCTGATCTTATCCTGTTTCACTCGTGAATTCCGGAAAGATCCGCCTGAATGGTCAGCGGCAGCAACTGCTTAAAGATAAATTGATTTGATTTCCTGTTTTGCAAGAGTATGGCCATATCATATCGGCTACCAGCGATGATCTCGTGATGATGAGCGACTGATCTTACAAACCGAAAAAAACGAAAAAGCCGGGCTCATCAGCCGGCTTCTTCATTTTATCTCTACCCGATCATCCACTGACCGGTCAACTGATCCATCATCAATTCCGCATCATCCCCAGGAACTGATCGAACAGATAGCGGCTGTCGTGCGGACCCGGGGTAGCTTCCGGGTGGTACTGCACGGAGAAGGCCGGGCGATCTTTGAGCCGGATGCCCTCGATGCTGTCGTCGTTCAGGTTGATGTGGGTTACTTCCACGTTGTCTGCGTTCTTCACGGCCTCAGGATCGACCCCGAAACCATGGTTCTGCGTGGTGATCTCACAGATACCAGTGATTAGGTTCTTCACCGGATGATTGAGGCCACGGTGTCCGTGGTGCATTTTAAAGGTCGATATGCCGTTGGCGAGGGCCAGCAGCTGATGACCAAGGCAGATGCCGAAAAGCGGCTTTTGGCGTGTCAGGAGCTCCTGCACGGTGGACACGGCGTAGGGCATGGCGGACGGATCGCCCGGACCATTGGAAATGAAATAGCCATGGGGATCGAAGGCATCCAGAGTAGCGGCATCGGTATGAGCGGGATGCACGCGTACGTAGGCCCCGCGATCGACCATACACTGCAGGATGTTCCGCTTAATGCCGAAGTCGAGCACGGAGATGCGGATATCTGCATTGGGATCACCCAAGTGATATACTTCCTTCGTGGAGACGGTAGAGGCCAGTTCCAGACCGCCCATATCGGGAACGTCTGCCAGCTGGCGCTTCAGGGCTTCCACATCCGAGGTATCGGAAGAAATGATGCAGTTCATAGCACCCTGTTCGCGCACATGGGTCACGAGCGCACGGGTATCAATGTCTTCGATCGCTACGATCCCCTGTGCTACGAGGTAATCCTGCAGGGATCCTGAGGCCATCAGGCGACTGTAATTCTCTTCCAGGTTGCGACCGATCAGACCCTTGATCTTCACGGAGTCGCTTTCGACGTCCAGGGGCATGACACCGTAGTTGCCGGTGTGCACGTTGTTCATGATCAACACCTGACCAGAATAGCTGGGGTCAGTGAATACTTCCTGGTAGCCGGTCATGCCGGTATTAAAACAGATCTCTCCAGAGGTGGTACCGATCTTGCCGAATGCTTTTCCGTAAAACACATTTCCATCGGCTAGGATCAGCACGGCGTCCTCTTGCTTTTTCTTGGTATCGGGCATCTTGGTTTTGTTTCGGGGGCAAAATAAAATAAAAAAAGGCAAGACCTAAAGTCTTGCCTTCATAAATATCACGTAAGAAGCCATTATTCTGCGCTTGCTTCCGGAGTTTGGGTGTCTGCGTTCTGTTCGCCTTCAGCCTTCTTCTTGGAACGACCGGCACTACGACGGGTCTTCTTGGCGGGAGCAGCAGCTTCGCCGACGCCTTTTCCGTAGATTTCGTTGAAATCAACGAGTTCGATCATCGCGCGTTCGGCGTTATCACCCAGACGGGTACCGAGCTTGATGATGCGGGTGTATCCACCGGGGCGGGCAGCGATCTTCGGTCCTACAACGGTGAAGAGTTCCTTGACAGCCTCTTTGTTGTTGAGGTAGCTGAAGACGATGCGATGCTGGTGCATGATCTCTTCCTTGCTGGCAGCCTTCTTCGTCTTGGTGATCAGCGGCTCCACGTAAGTGCGGAGGGCGCGAGCCTTGGCGAGGGTGGTTACGATGCGCTTGTGCGCGATCAGCTGGGAAGCCATGTTGCTCATGAGGGCATCCCTGTGAGCCTTTGTCCGGCTCAGGTTGTTGATTTTGTCTCCGTGACGCATGACGTTTGTTTTATGGGTCGTACCGGTCAGGAATTACGACCCTGTTTGTTGAATGGGCATCTTTCGATGCCTTGAGTGAAAGTGTTTGGATCGGCGGTGCGGAAGATCAGAGTTCTTCCTTGTCCAGACCGACCTTGCTCAGGTCCATACCGAAGTGCAGACCACGCTCATGGAGTACCTGCTCGATCTCGGCGAGTGATTTCTGGCCAAAGTTGCGGAACTTCATGAGGTCTTCCTGTTCGTACTGCACGAGTTCGCTGAGACTGTTGATCTTAGCGGCCTTCAGGCAGTTGAATGCACGAACGGAAAGGTCAAGGTCTTCCAGCGGCGTCTTCAGGATCTTACGGAGCTGAAGGGTTTGCTCATCGACCATATCTTCCTTCTTCTCTTCACCTTTCTCGAACGTGATGTTCTCGTCGGTGATGATCATCAGGTGCTGGATGAGGATCCGGGATGCCTGCTTGACAGCGTCTTCGGGGTGGATGGTACCATCGGTTTTGACGTCCATGACCAGTTTTTCGAAGTCGGTGCGCTGCTCTACGCGGGTATTCTCGATCAAGTACTTCACGTTCCGCACGGGGGTGAAGATGGAATCGATCGCGATCGTCCCGAAGGGAGCATCTTTGGATTTGTTATCCTCTGCAGGAACATAACCACGACCCTTGATGATATGGATCTCGATGTTCAGCTTGGCGGATGAATCCATTGTGCAGATCAGCAGTTCGGGGTTCATGACCTGGAAGCTTCCGGTCACCTCGCCGATCATGCCGGCGGTGAATTCGGTTTTGCCCTTCAGGTTGAGGTTGAGTTTCTCGAACTGGATATCGTGGTCGATGATCTTCTTGAAACGAACCTGCTTGAGGTTGAGGATGATCTCGGTGACGTCTTCGGTTACGCCTTTAATTGTGGCGAACTCGTGGTCAGCGCCTTCGATCAGGATGCCTGAGATGGCATATCCTTCGAGGGAACTCAGCAGCACCCGGCGGAGTGCGTTACCGATGGTTACCGCGTAACCTGGTTCCAAGGGGCGGAATTCGAATTGCGCTTCGAATTCGTTCGCTTTCTGGAGTATGATCTTGTCCGGTTTCTGGAAATTTAAGATGGCCATTGTCGTACCTCGGTTTTACGGTTTAAGCCCTTTCTTTGGGAGTAGGGGCTTGGATGATACATACGTATAAGGCGGCCGTTTCCGGCCGCCTGTGGATTACTTGGAGTACAATTCGACGATGAGCTGCTCCTTGATATTTTCAGGAACGCTCTCTCTTTCGGGCATAGCCACAAAAGTACCGGTCTTCTCCGCATCATTCCAGTCGAGCCAGCTGTACTTGGGGTTCTTTCCACGCTGCATCCCAAGGATGGAACTGTTACCCTGGCTTTTATCTTTCAGTCCGATGACGTCTCCAGGTTTCAGTCGGTAGGACGGCACGTTAAGCACTTCACCATTGACTGTGACATGCTTGTGTGATACCAGCTGACGTGCACCGGGGCGAGATGCCGCCATGCCGAGACGATAAACGGTATTGTCGAGCCGGGATTCGAGGAGCTTGATGAGGTTTTCACCGGTAACTCCCTTCATACTGGCGGCCGCATCGAAGGTATTGCGGAACTGACGCTCCAACAAACCGTAGGTATATTTAGCCTTCTGCTTCTCCTTCAGCTGGATGGCATATTCTCCGGGCGCCTTACGACGCTTGGAAGGGCCATGCTGGCCGGGAGGAAAGCTGTTCTTATCGAGTGCCTTGTTGCCGAGGATGGGTTCCCCGAACTTTCTGTTGATTCTGGCCTTTGGGCCTGTGTAACGAGCCATGTGTTAATGTTGATTTTTTATGTTCGACGCCCGATTATCAAAAAATCATAAAACCGAATCGGACATCCCTGTGAAAAAAATGAAGAGATAACAAACAGATTAAACGCGACGCTTCTTCGGAGGACGGCAGCCGTTGTGGGGCAGCGGGGTTACGTCGTTGATCATCACGATCTCGATGCCGGAATTCGACAGGGAGCGGATGGCACCTTCGCGGCCTGAACCGGGACCTTTAACGTAAACGTCCACGCGCTTGAGACCTGCTTCCATGGCCACTTTAGCGGCATCGGCGGCAGCCATCTGGGCAGCGTAGGGGGTGTTCTTCTTGGAACCGCGGAAGCCCATTTTACCGGCGCTGCTCCAGGAGATAACCTGACCAGTCTTGTTGGTCAAACTGATGATGATGTTGTTGAAGCTGGCGGTGATGTGTGCATCGCCGTAGCTGTCAACCTTGACGACGCGCTTCTTGGCGGGCGTCTTGGAATTGGAGCTTTGTCCTTTTGCCATGATTTGACATTAATGAGGTGATCTGTTAACGACATCCCGATTTCCCGGGACCTTCGGCTACCCTCCCCCTGCATCCGGGATCCGGCGTAACTAAAGTGTTGTGTGATGCGTATAAAAACACGGATGTCAGGATGTCTGCACCGAAGCTGAATGCATCGAAACAGGACATCCCGACCCGCGAGATT
>CAJBZC010000267.1 GCA_903959965.1 uncultured bacterium | reverse complement strand
GTTCTGATAATTTCTTCGCTCCTTCACGGGACGTATCCCTTCGGAAAAGGACTGCATGGATAACGAGTCCAGCCAGACGAGGCCGGACGTCTGGGCACAAGATATAACAGGCAGCAGAAAGGCACACCACAGCGCCAAAAATCTCAGAGTTCTCATCATTGCTTATAGAAAAAAAAGGTTGACAAAATCACCACATCCAGCCGTTCAACGAATGGCATTGTTGACCCGCTTCACTGCTTCAGTCAGCGGAAAAACAGTCTCCAATCCGGTGAAACTGATCTCTTTCGTCTCGTGCAGAAACACCACGGGCAGTTCCCTGGCCGTCGGTATCTTCAGCGCGGAAAACGAACTCGATTGTACATCATCCATGGTCACGGCCGGCCGGTAATCGTCCTTCTTAAAGGACAGTTTCACATTCCGGAACTGAATGCCCCGGGCATGACGCAGATAAAATCCCCAGGCGGGCAGTTCACCGAACATCGAAAATTCAGGGTAGTTGGCGCGGTTCTCCGGCACCCGGCCGAGATCTTCCAGGGGAATATGGGCCACCGAGCGATGGCCGCCGCCGCCATAAGAGATCTCCACATCTTCGATGACAACATCCTCTA
The DNA here is from genome assembly GCA_903959965.1 of uncultured bacterium. GTDB lineage: Bacteria > Bacteroidota > Bacteroidia > Chitinophagales > Chitinophagaceae > Pollutibacter. The sequence continues at coordinate 3,120 of CAJBZC010000267.1, read as the reverse complement.
CCGGGAAGCCCGGCAGACCTACAATGGACGATGGGATGAGATTATAAGGCAGGAAGGGATGACCGTAAAGATGAAAATGCGAAGGCCGAATCGGCATCCGGTCGAAACCAGGATTCAGATGATCCGGCGGTCCTTCGATGGGATAGCCCTGATCCGGCTTCAATAGTGGTATCTCTGCCCGAACATCTGAAATATGTACGCGCTTCAGTGTACCAACCGCTCCTCCGACATTGCGATGCCCGCGGCGCAGGAAGATGGCATTGCCCGTGTTGTAGGCCCGCACGCCGCGGATGTCGATATCCTCCAGCACCCCACCGTCCACAGACTCCAGTGCGATGGCGGAACGATAGGTATCGAACACCGTCAGATTCCGGACGATGATGTTCCGAAACCCGCCATGACCGGCCGTTCCCAGCTTGAAGCCGCTGGCACTGGACCGCACGATGTTGCTGTCGATGTAAATATTTTCGCAGAGGGACTTAGGATTTTCCGATTTCAGACAGATACCGTCGTCTGTGGCGTTGATGAAACAATTCGTGATACGGACATTCCGGGAATCCGTCACATCCAGTCCATCGTTGTTCCAGTAGGCGGTGCTCTGCACCTTGATCCGGTCGATCACCACACTGTCACATTCCCGGTAGTCCTGCACCCAGTCGGAAGAATTCTTGATCGTCACGCCCGTGACCCGCACATTGCGACAATTAAAGAACCAGATATTCAGCGAACGACCGCCGGGACGTTTGTAGAGCCAGGCGGAATCCTGCTTTTCCTCGCCGCTGCGCAGCCTCCGAAACAGATCGAGCATGTACTCCTGACCCTGCCCATCGATGATGCCATCTCCTGAGATGGAGATGTCGCGCTGCCCCTTTGCATAGATCAGTGCCGTCCTTCCTTCAAATCGTTTATACGTGGCCGTTAGTGTCGAACCCAGCAGGCGTGAGCCTTTCTGTAAATGTAATTCAACACCGCTCTTCATTTCAATCGGACTGGTCAAGAAATTACCCGGCGGAAAAATGATGCGGCCTCCTCCCCTTTTCGATACCTGATCAATGAGAGATTGCAGCAGCGCTGCGTTGTCTGTTTCACCATCCGCTACCGCACCCGCCCGCGCGATATTCACCTCATACCGACGTTGTGCCTGGGTTGAAGTCAGCAGGAATAACATCAGGATCGATGTGAAGGAGCAGGCCATCTTCCGATTGAACATCTTCATATTCATATTTATTTGCAAATGTTCTATGGTTTCAATGCGGGGTTTACCCGCTGCATGTAATCAGCCAGCAATTTATCCAATGACTTAGTGCGTGCGGGATCGACGGAAGACAGATCCTTCAATTCTCGCGGATCTGCTTTCAGGTCATACATTTCCAGTTTTCCGGTCTTCCAAAAATGGATCAATTTAAAATCTCCTTGTATGACGGCAGAATGCCCGTAACCTTTGTGAAATCGATGAAAGAAAAGCGCTTCTGTCGGGCGTTGGACCCGGGCTTCGGGCCGACCATGCAGCACGGATACCAGGCTGCCTCCATCCAGGTCCTTCAGTTTTCCGGGATCGCCACCTGCCAGTGATGTGATCGTGGGAAGGATATCCCATCCGATGGCCGGCACATCCGTCTGTCCGGGCTTGATGCCGGGCCCGGATACCATGAACGGTACGCGTATGCCCCCTTCGTAGAGTGTCCATTTTCCGCCACGGAGGGGAGCGTTGCGCATGGGCCTATCGAATGTTGAGGGATGATCCAGCCGGTTGCTGACCGGCGGAATGAATTCCACTCCGCCATTGTCGGCCATCAGAATCACATAGGTATGATCTGCGATTCCCAGCCGGTCGAGCTCCTCCATGAGACGTCCCACTGCACGATCAAGGTCGAAGAGCATGCCCGCCCAGGCGGGGTTATCATGCTTTTTCCCGCGTGACTTACCCTCGAATCTGGCCAGACTGGCGGCAGAAGTTTCCATGTTCGCATGGGTAGCGTAATGGGATACCTGCATATAAAAGGGATGACCTTCTCGCTGCTGCCGGCGCATGAAATCGATGGCACGGATGGTCAGCGAATCCGTCTGCTTGGGATTGTCACGGGTGGTGTGTTGTGTCCATTTCTCTTCCTTACCACTCACCACATTGCCCTGTCCGTTGCCGGTATCCCCATCCCCTTCATCATATCCATAGGATTCGGGGCCCTTACCATTTCGGAGGTCCCATTTTCCAAAATGGGCAGCCCTATATCTTGGGTGGATGGATTTCAAAACCTGCGGGATGGTTTGCCAGGGCAGATCAGGCCGCGGCGCATATCGGGCGATGAACGGATCATCATCATGCCTGATCGATGACTGCCCGAATTGAAGACTCCGGCGGGTCGGTGAGCAGATCGGATCCGGCGAGTATCCCCGGGTAAATCGTAGTGACCGGGCCGCCAGCCGCTCCATCTGTGGGGTCTCGTGAAAATCGCTGCGCGATCCGTCCACCCGGTCATCCATGCGAAGCGACAGGCTGCTCCATCCCAGGTCATCCGTCAGAATGAAGATGAAATTCGGGATCCGCTCTTTCGTCCCCGATATACCAAGGTCCGCATCTGTCTTTGGAATAAAAGAAAGCAGTACTATAAAGACGCCCCATCTCATCGATCGAATGACCTTCAGCATGGCATTTATTTATATTTAAATGAATATAACATTTATTTTATCAAACCAATCAACCACAATCTCCGATCACCATGCCCGACACTACTTGATCTCCGGAATACCCCAGCGCTGTCCGTTCGATATTTGAGGTTTCCCATCCAGCATTTCCAGGAGCCTGGGCACGCCGGGAGCCCCGGCCTCGTACGTCTTACCTCGATGGATGAACGCTGCGCCGGTCGCAGAAAAAACGACAACGCCATCATCAGACCGGATGTCGAGTGAAGCAGGCAGGTCGCTCGACAATACCGCGCTGATCTCCCATCCATCGGCCTTTATCAACAGCATACCTTGTTCATTAACCACACCCCGGATCTCGCGTATCACCGAATCGGGAGTCACCCGGATCACAGACAGGAATCGCGTTCGTTGAACGGGGCTTACACTCACAGCCTTCGCATGCCACTGGTCGTCGGAATATTCAGTACGCATTTTGCC
>CAJBZC010000266.1 GCA_903959965.1 uncultured bacterium | reverse complement strand
TCGAATCATTTAGTTTATATGCGAATCGCTCATCCTTGTGGAGGTACACTCTTTGTTCTGCTCCACGGGCTATGTATCTGTTTTCATCATGTTCCCGGAACCACAGTTGCTAGCTATCGATCCATTCGATCAACTTCTCTGTTTCTTGTTCTTTTGTGAACTCATATTTTTGAGTGCCTCTACCTGCTTCCTCGCTTTTTCCAAGGAAGTGGGTTGCTGCTTTGATAAGATCTTCTTCTGAATACTTGCCAACTCCTGAAATGATATTTTGCAGTTCATATTTAGTATTCACTTGTATTACGATGAAGAATCAGGAAAAATTTGTCAGTGGGTCTGCAAGTGCCCTGCAAGGATCGGTACTTTTTTATGAAGTCCTATTGAACTGGTTGCTCGATGGCGACCTAAATATCATTATTTGAGATAGTTTTGATTTATAAATTAGCTGCACTTGAAACTGCCTGTCATCAGACAGCTAAATACTTGAACTTTTATTGCTTTTTGGACATTTAAAGTTACGAAATCTCCCCGAATTTCCCCTACTTTCAGGGCTCAACACATGCTCAAAAGACGCATCAAAAGGATCTTCGCCCTATTCGGTGCCCTGCCCCTGCTGGATCGCCTGCACTTCCTGTCCGAACGCATTCGCCATGCCCGGAGGAACCGCGCCTTCCTCAAAACAGCCAATGGATTTCCCCTGCCGCCGGACGAATATCTCCACGAAACCTATCGATTGAGCTATCGCGACTATGCCCTCGACGGCGCCATCACTGCCCGGGAACTGGTCGACCGGATCAGACCATGGCTGCAAACGGATGACGCCGATCTGCTCGAATGGGGCTGCGGTGTGGCCCGCATCACCCGGCATCTGCCCGGGCTGCCGGGTATCGGCCGGGTGACCGGAGCGGATATCCACCCCGGCATGATCGAATGGAATACCAGGCATATCAAGGACGTGACCTTTGTCAGGATCCTCCATGAACCGCCGACGCCCCTCCCATCCGAGGGCTATCATGCAGTGATCGGTGTCTCTGTGCTGACGCATATCCCGGCGGAAAAACAACAGGCATGGCTGATGGAGATATTCAGACTGCTCAAACCGGGCGGTGTGTTCCTGTTCACCACCCACGGAACCGCCTTCCACCGGCTGATCTCCTCCACGGAACAAAAACGCCTGCTATCCGAAGGCTGCATTACCCATGCCTACCCCAAAGCCGGACACCGGATGATGACCACCCTGCATGATGCCACCATCCTGAAAAAATGGTTGTCGGAATACTTTGAGATAGCTTGCCACATCGAGGGCGAAACAGATCCAACAGCCGCCGGCGGACAGGACCTGTGGATCGTCAGAAAACTCGGCACGAAAGATTAATTCCGGATCCACGGACACCCCTTTCAAACGACGGCTATATTGTGTAATTTCGCGAGCTATGAAGCTGTTCAACCTGTTCATCAAATACCGTCTCTGGATCGGCATCGCATCACTGGCCGGCGCCATCCTGGTCAATGTCACCAGTGGATTCTGGCCCTCCTTCATCCTCTACCTCATCGCCGTCATCCTCATCGTCACCCACTTCTTCATCGGGCCGCTGCGACTGATCCAGGAATTCCTGGAATCCGGCGACATCGAAGGCGCAGAGAAGATGCTGGCCACCATCTGGTTCCCGGACCTGCTGTACAAACCCATCCGTTCCGTGTACTACACACTGAAAGGCAATATGGCCATGATGAAGCAGGACTTCGACTCCGCTGAAGTGCACATGAAAAAGAGCCTCTCGCTGGGCTCCGCCATGAAAGAGACCGAAGGAGCCAACAAACTCCAGCTCGGTATGATGGCCATGCAGAAAGGAGACATGAAACAGGGAGAATCCTACATCCGTCAGGCCCTCAAGGCAGGCATCCCTGATAAGGAAAGTGCTGCACTGGCCTATCTGCAGATGTGTCAGATCATGATCCAGAAACGCGAATTCCGCGCTGCGAAAGATTTCTTCCGTAAAGCCAAGGCACAGAAGCCCTCCGCTCAACAAGTCGTGGATCAGATCAAACAGATCGAAAAATACATCGCCCGCATGCCGGGTTGAATCCGAGCACGGAGAAATGAGAAAAGGAGGTACGCAGAGATGAATTTCTCTGAGTACCTCCTTTTCTCATTTCTCTGCGCTGACATTCCACACACCAAACAACTCCTCCACCTTCGCAAAGCGGAACTTGAAAATATCTTCCAGCTGCCCGCGGATGAACATCGCTACCGCCAGATCGCCAAGTGGCCCTAAGGGCGCCTTATAATGAATGAGGTCCGTCATCTCCACACCTCCTTCGATCTCCCGGAAATGATGCTGGTGGTGCCACAACGCATAAGGCCCGAATCGCTGTTCATCGACAAAAAACTTCTTCGGCTGAACATGCGTGATCTCGGTCATCCAGAACATCGGGATGCCCAGCAACGGCTTCACGTTATAGGTGATGACCTGCCCGGCATACATCTCGTCGCCGAACAAGGGGTTCGTCAACTTCAAATTCAGATACTCAGGGGTCATCACCGCAAGGTTCTTCGGATGCGAGAAGAAATCCCAGGCTTCATCCAAACTTACCGGCAGATTCTGTACCTTCTTCAGCATGTGTACACCCATGTGTTTCTTTTTCAAGCATAAACTCCGGAACCGCCTCAATTGTTGGCTATCTTCGCAATCCCATCGTTCATGAGCCTGAAACGCATGCATATCAGTCCTTCCATGGCCTGTCGTCTGACAGGCGTCATCGCCATCCTCATGCTCGTCATCTCCTGCGGTCAGCCCATGCCACCCACCGGCGGCCCGCGCGACTCCCTGCCCCCCATCCTCCAACGGACCGTTCCGGTTGATTCGACCCGGAACTTCACCGGGGATCGGATCACGTTGACCTTCGATGAATATATACAGGTGGAGAATCCCTTTGAAAAAGTCAGTTTCTCCCCGGTTCCCAAGGTCAAACCCCTGATCGAGGCCCGGCTCAAGAATATCAATATCCGCATCAAGGATACCCTGGAACCCAACACCACGTACAGCATCGACTTCGGCGATGCCATCCGAGATATCAACGAAAACAATCCCGTGAAGGGATACGCTTACGTTTTTTCCACCGGCTCCGTGATCGATACGGCAACACTAAGCGGGCGCGTCATATATGCCGAGACAGGGAAGACGGACAGCCTGATGCAGGTGATCCTGCACCGCGATATGGACGACTCCGCCGTCGCCAAGTCCAAACCCCGGTACATGACCCGGACGGATGCCAAAGGGGAGTTCAACTTCAGGTTCCTGTCACCCGGCACCTATCGGATCTTCGCGATCAAGGACGCCGACGGCGGATTGAAATACGACCAGCCTTCCGAATTCTTCGGATTTGCTGACAGTACCGTGAACACGCAGGATGCCCGACCGGTGTCGCTCTACGCCTTTCAACTCGAATCGGATGATGCACGTAAACCCGCCGGGAGCAGTCAACAGGCCGCCCGAAACAAGGACGATAAGCGACTGAAATTCTCCCTAAATCTGGAAGGCGAACGACTTGATATCCTGGGAGAACTCGTGATGACCTTCGAAAGTAAACTCGCCGCCTGGGACAGTGCCAAATTCCAGCTGACCGATGAAAAATTCAACTTGCTGCCCAAGCCTTCCCTCCTGCCCGACAGCACCGGCCGGAAACTAACGGTCACGCATACCTGGACACCCGGAACGAAATACCGGATCATTCTTCAGAAGGACTTCACACGCGACAGCGCAGGGAACTTCATCACCCGGACAGACACCCTGAAATTAGAAACCAAGAAGGAAAGCGACTACGGCGCGCTGAACATCCGTGTCAAGGGCCTGGATACGACCCTGCGTCCGGTTTTACTGATCTATAAAGAGGAGACACTCGAAAAGGCACAACCACTGCGGCTTTCCCGCTATACCTTTAAACTCTTCCGGCCAGGTGACTACTCGATCCGCATCCTGTACGACACCAATGGAAACGGACGATGGGATACCGGAGATTACTGGAAAAAACGGCAACCAGAACGGGTTAACAGCCGCAAGCAAAAACTATCGATCCGGCCGAACTGGGACAATGAATTCGAGATCGACCTCGGTGACACGGGCAACTAGCTTAATTTTGCTGCATGCAATGCTCCTCAGAACTGTTGGAATCTGCCGTCAACGCATTTAGCCGTTTGCCAGGCATCGGCCGAAAAACGGCATTGCGACTGGTGCTTCACCTGCTCAAACAGGATGCGGAGGAAGTGAAGGCCTTCGGAGATGCCATCGCCCGGGTACGCTCCGAGATAAAATTCTGCCGAATCTGCCACAACGTAGCCGATGCGGAAACCTGCAGCATCTGCAACAATCCAGCACGCAATAGATCCCTCATCTGCATAGTGGAAACCATCCGGGATGTCATTGCCATAGAAAGCACCCAGCAATTCTCCGGTACCTACCATGTCCTCGGCGGCGTTATCTCCCCGCTCGACGGCATAGGTCCAGACCAACTTCAGATCGACGGTCTGGTGGCAAGGGTTCAGGATGGACAGACGGAAGAACTGGTCTTCGCCCTTAGTCCCACCATCCAGGGGGATACCACCATCTACTATATCCAGAAAAAGATCGAGGGATTACCCGTGAAGGTAACGACCATCGCCCGCGGGATCGCCTTCGGCGGCGAACTCGAATATGCCGATGAGATGACCCTGGCCCGCAGTCTACAGAACAGGCTGCCGGTGGATCGTTACGTCATGCGCTGATCCCATTGCGATACGGGAATTTCATGGTAATTTTGCGCATATTGCGCGGGCGGATTTGTTTATTGTTCGGCCTGCGCCACGCCCTACGGGATGAATCGAACTAATAAACAGCGTCACACCCTCCGGTGTATCCTCTGTTTGGTGTCTCATCCCGGGACATGCTATCGCTCACAACAGACCAAACAGATAACATGCATTCCATTCGAGAAGCCTTGCAGGAGCACATCCTCGTCATCGACGGGGCCATGGGCACCATGATCCAGCGTTACCGACTATCGGAGGCCGATTACCGCGGTACGCGCTTTGCCGACTGGCCTTCAGATCTGAAGGGGAACAACGACCTGCTTTGCATCACGCGCCCTGACATCATCGAAGCCATCCATCTGGAATATCTCGAGGCCGGGGCAGACATCATCGAAACCAACACCTTCAACGCCCAGGCCGTATCCCTCGCGGATTATGACATGAGTCACCTGGCCCTTGAACTCAATGTCGCCGCCGTCTCCTGTGCGAAGGCCGCCGTGAAGACCTACCTCGAACGTCATCCGGAAAAAGCAGGTGGAGCCGGTCCGTACGTAGCCGGCGCCATCGGCCCGATGAACAAGACCCTCTCCCTTTCTCCGGACGTAAACAATCCCGGCTTTCGTTCCATCAGCTTCGATGAAGTGGCCGATGCCTACCTCGAACAGGTCAAGGGACTCGTGGAATCCGGCTCAGACCTGCTCCTCATCGAAACCATCTTCGATACCCTCAATGCCAAGGCAGCGATCTATGCCGTTAAAAAATATTTCCGGGAAAGTGGCCGGCCTGAACTGCCCCTGATGATCAGCGGTACGATCACCGATGCATCCGGACGAACCCTCAGCGGCCAGACCCTGGAAGCCTTCTACACCTCCGTGCAACATGCCGATCCATTGAGCGTAGGACTCAACTGCGCACTCGGTGCCGACCAGATGCGTCCGCATATCGAAGAACTCTCACAGATCGCCTCCTGCTTTACTTCGGCCTATCCGAATGCCGGTTTGCCCAACGCGATGGGTGAATACGACGAAACGCCTGAGCAGACAGCCCATCACATCGAAGACTGGGCTAAAGAGGGATATGTTAACATCGTGGGCGGCTGCTGCGGCACGACCCCGGATCATATCAGGCATATTGCCGATCATGTGCGCTCCCTGAAGCCAAGGCCACTTCCGGTCATCGAAAAAGAACTGATCTGAGGCGATCAACCCCTCATCACCAACGCATACCAGCCATGTCTGCACCCCACATCATCAAACCATACCTTCGACTCTCCGGACTCGAACCCCTCGTCGTTCGTCCTGAAACCAATTTTGTCAACGTCGGTGAACGCACCAATGTCACAGGCTCCAAGAAGTTCGCGCGACTCATCCGCGAAGGCCTGTACGAAGAAGCCCTGAGTGTCGCCCGACAGCAGGTCGAAAGCGGGGCGCAGGTCCTGGACGTAAACATGGACGATGCCCTGCTCGACGGCGAAAAGGCCATGGTGACCTTCCTGAACCAGCTGCAGAGCGAGCCCGACATCGCCCGGATTCCGATCATGATCGATTCCTCCAAATTCGCGATCATCGAAGCCGGCCTTAAATGCGTGCAGGGCAAATGCATCGTAAATTCCATCTCCCTCAAGGAAGGGGAAGAGAAATTCCTGGAGCAGGCCATCATCTGCCGCAGTTACGGGGCTGCCGTCATTGTCATGGCCTTCGACGAAAAGGGCCAGGCAGACGACCTGAAGCGACGCGTGGAGATCGCAGACCGCGCATTCCGCATCCTAACGGAACAGGCCGGATTCCCGCCGCAGGACATCATCTTCGACCTGAACATCTTTGCCGTCGCCACCGGGCTCGAAGAACATAACAACTATGGGGTCGACTTCATCGAAGCCACCCGCATCATCAAGCAGCGCTATCCGCTCGTGAAGATCAGCGGTGGCGTCAGCAACCTCTCCTTCTCCTTCCGCGGCAACGACCACGTGCGGGAAGCCATGCACTCCGTCTTCCTCTATCACGCGATCCGCGCCGGGATGGACATGGGCATCGTGAATGCCGGACAACTTGTGGTGTATGACGAGATAGAACCGGATCTCCGTGCTCGGTGTGAGGACGTCATCCTCAACAGAAACAACGATAACAACGAAGCCACCGAAAAACTCATCGCCCTCGCCGAACAGGTGAAGGCAAAGGGAAAGGTGCAGGAACGTGATGAATCCTGGCGCAAGGGAACCGTGCAGGAACGACTGAAGCACGCGCTGGTCAACGGCATTACCGAATATATTGATGCAGACACAGAAGAGGCCAGACAGCAATACCCGCGCCCGCTGGACGTGATTGAAGGACCGTTGATGGACGGCATGAACTTCGTCGGCGACCTCTTCGGTGCCGGTAAGATGTTTCTGCCCCAGGTCGTCAAGAGCGCGCGCGTTATGAAGAAGAGCGTAGCCGTCCTGACCCCTTTCATCGAATTGGAAAAGGCGGAGGCGTCATCCGCGGGTCGCATCCTGATGGCAACGGTCAAAGGCGACGTGCATGACATCGGAAAGAACATCGTCGGGGTCGTGCTGGGCTGTAACGGCTACGAGATCATCGACCTCGGCGTTATGGTATCGGCCGACCGGATCCTTGATGAAGCCCAGAAACAGGGCGTGGACATCATCGGGCTGAGCGGGCTCATCACTCCATCCCTCGATGAAATGGTACATGTGGCCCGGGAAATGAAACGCCGCGGGATGACGCAGCCCCTGCTGATCGGTGGCGCGACCACCTCCAGGATGCACACCGCCGTGAAGATAGCCAGGGAATATGATCATGGCGTCGTTCACGTGCTGGATGCCTCTCGCAGTGTGTCCGTAGCCGGCAATCTGCTCAACCGTGACCATCGCCGCGATTTTCTGGAAGGAGTAAGTCGCGAATACGCCCAACTGCGCCTGGATTTTGAAACCAGGAAGACGGTGAAGCAATCTATTTCCTATGCGGCAGCAGTCGCCAACCGATTTAAACCAAATTGGAATGCCTTTGAACCTGTGGTACCAAAGTTCACGGGTGCCCGGAGCTTCCGGAGCGTGGATCTGTCGGCACTTCGCCCATACATCGACTGGTCTCCGTTCTTCATCGCCTGGGAATTAGGCGGCCACTTCCCGGACATCCTGACCGATGCGGTCGTGGGTGCCGAAGCGACCAAACTTCACCAGGATGCTGAGGCCATGCTCTCGAAGATCATTACCGAAAAATGGCTGGAGGCCCATGCGGTCATAGGTTTCTGGCCCGCGAACGGCCACGGTGGAGACACGGTGACGCTGCTCGCTGAAAAAGAAGGGGAAGAAAGCGTCGTGACGCTCGAATTCCTCCGGCAACAGTCGAAAAAAGCGGCCGGACAACCGAATCTATCACTTGCGGATTTCATCGCCCCGGCGGAATCTGCCAAACAGGACTACCTGGGCGCCTTCGCCGTTACCATCACCGGTATTGAAGCGCATATCCGGAAATTCGAAGCCGATCACGACGACTACGGAAAGATCATGCTGCAGGCGCTGGCGGACCGGCTTGCCGAGGCCCTGGCAGAATGGATGCACGAACAAGTCAGAAAGGATTGGTGGGGATATGCCTCGGAGGAGTCGCTGTCAAACGAAGAACTTATTCGCGAAAAATACAACGGCATCAGACCGGCGCCGGGCTATCCCGCCTGTCCGGATCACACAGAGAAATACAAACTGTTCGATCTGCTGGACGCCACCAACGCCATCGGCATCGGCCTTACGGAATCTTTGGCCATGTATCCCGCCTCTTCCGTGTGCGGATGGTATTTCGCACATCCTGAGGCGAAGTATTTCGGGGTGGGAAAGATCGGTAAGGATCAATTCGCAGACTACACATCACGCAAAGCGATGGAACCTGAGGAGATGGAACGCTGGTTGCGACCCGTACTCGAGTGATCGGTCAACGCAAATAATGGACCTCTCAGATGTCCAGTTCCAGATACACCGGACAATGATCACTGTGCTTCACATCCGGATAGATGTCGGCGGATTTAAGTCTGTCTGACAGGGACTCCGTGACGTTGATGTAATCGATCCGCCATCCTTTATTTTGCAGCCGGACGGAAGGAAATCGCTGGCTCCACCAGGAGAACTTGCCCGGGGATTCGTCGAAATGACGCAACGAATCCTTCCACCCGTTGTCAAAGAAACGATCCATCCAGGCCCTTTCCTCCGGCAGAAATCCGGATGAGTTCTTGTTGCCTTTCGGATCATGGATATCGATCTCGCGGTGCGCGATGTTGTAATCACCGCAGAGGATCAGTCTGCTGTTTTCTTTCCTGAGATCTCCGAGATATGCATTCATCTCGTCCAGCCACTGATACTTATAACCCTGACGTTCCTCACCGGAGGTCCCGGAAGGGAAATAGGCGTTGATCAGTCGTGTATCCCCAAAATCCAGTTGTATGACACGGCCCTCTTCATCACTTTGTCCAAATCCGTGGCCATAGATGACATGATCGGGCTTACGACGGGTGAAAACGGCCACGCCACTATATCCCCGCTTACGCGCGCTGAACCAGTAATCGTGGTAGCCCAGTTCCTCGAAAGGTCGGATATCGACATTGTCGCGTTCTGCCTTGGTCTCCTGAATGCAGATCACATCGGCCGGGTCTGTCGCCAACCATTCAATGAAACCCTTCTTGATGGCGGCTCGAATCCCGTTCACGTTGTAGCTGATGATCCTCATGCGGTAAAATTAACACTTCGAGCCTATCTTTATCGTGTTTGAAAGCTGTTTACTCATTTCATGTCATCCTCCCAAAAAGGCTCCATGTATATCTATAATGTCACCAGCCTCGTACCGCCTGAGGTACATACCCAATGGCTTGACTGGATGCGGACCGAGCATATCCCCCGGGTTATCTCCACCGGACTTTTCTCCCATCATCGGATCCTCCGATTGCGAGACTCCGACGAATCAGACGGGGTGACCTTTGCCGTGCAGTATTTCTGCAGCAGCAGGGATGCCTACGACCTGTATTTGTCAAAACACGCCCCTTCTTTGCGTCGGGAGGTCCGGGAGAAATGGTCGGACGGGGTCGTTTCTTTTAGGACTTTGATGGAAGTTATCAACTAAGTGTGGAAAACCGTATAAGTAAAACCCTTTGATATCAGGGGTTTTGAAGCATTATGGGGAATTTCGGTAAGGTTACAATCCTGCTGTTATGGCCTGAAATCCTTTGCTGTCAAGGGTTTCAGAAGAATACACATATGATGTTATGTATATTATTTTTTAATATATCCGCTGGAATCTTTGACTGGCGCGGATTACAGCGTTCACATCCTGTAGATTGATTAAATTTTGCCATTAGAAAAAAGCCTCTAAATTTGCCCGAACAGTCACCATTTAAATCACTCTATCATGAACAAATCAGATTTGATCGCCAAGATTGCGGAAGATTCCGAAATCACTAAGGTACAGGCAAACGCAGCCCTGGATTCTTTCATCCAAGCCGTGACCAAGACGCTGAAAGGCGGTGGCAAGGTGACCCTCGTTGGCTTCGGTACTTTCTCTGTCACCAAGCGTGCAGCCCGCAAAGGACGTAACCCGCAGACTGGTGCCGAGATCAAGATCAAGGCCAAGAAAATCGCCAAATTTAAGGCAGGAAAGGAACTCTCTGAGAAAATCTAAGGGCCCTAAACACCCGAACAGAAGCAAATCACGTAAAGTGGTTTGCTTTTTTTATTTTTGCATTCTAACAACATAAATAGACCATCATGGGAAGAGGTGATAAGAAAACCAAAAAGGGTAAGATATTCAAGGGTTCCTTTGGCAAATCCCGCTCCGCGCGTCCGCACGTAGCCAAGCGTAACGCCGCTAAAGCTGCAGCACCTGCATCAAACTGATTGATCTGAAAATTTTTTGATCGACCAAGGCTCCACCTCAGGGTGCGAGCCTTGTTATTTTCCACCCTTCTTCATCCTGGATATCATAGCGGATCCGGTCGTGAAGACGGCTGGGGCGTCCCTGCCAGAATTCAATCATGACGGGTGTCATGCGATATCCGCCCCAGTGTGGGGGTCTGTAAATGGGGGTATCGCTGAACTTTTCTGAAATGGCTGCAAGATTGCGATCCAGGATCTCCCGGGATTCGATGGGGTGCGACTGAGGGGATGCCCAGGCGCCGATGCGGCTGCCTTCGGGGCGTGAATTGAAATAGGCATCGCTTTCTTCAGGACTCACCCGCTCGCATATGCCTTCAATCCGTACCTGACGCTCCAGTTCCTTCCAGAAGAATAAGAGGCTTGCTTTGGGATGAGCCGCCAATTCCCGTCCTTTTCTGCTCTCGTAATTGGTGTACCAGATAAAGCCATTGTCGTCATATCCTTTCAGGAGCACGATGCGGCTTCCGGGAAATCCCTCCTTGGACAGGGTGCACAGGGTCATGGCATTGACCTCGTCGATATCCGCCTTCAATGCTTCCTGCCACCATCTGTCGAACTGTCGGAAAGGGTTCGAATGAACGTCAGATTCAGAGAGGGATTCGCGCATGTATTCACGCCGGATGGAGGAAATGGATGCGTCCTGCTGCATGATATATAGGTTGAGAGGAAACTCTGCCTTCTGATCTTCGTCTCCGAAAGAATCATTTACTGCACCAACGTGCCAACTTTTTCGCCCATGACCACGCGCTGCAGGTTGCCGGGTTCGTTCATATCGAATACGATGATCGGCAGGTTATTTTCCTGGCAAAGGGTGAATGCGGTCATGTCCATGATCTTGAGGTTCCGGTCTATGCATTCCCGGTAACTGATCGTATCAAACTTCGTGGCTGTGGGATCTTTTTCGGGATCTGCCGTGTACACGCCATTGACGCGGGTGCCCTTCAGGATGATATCCGCGCCTATTTCTACGGCACGCAGGGAGCCCGCCGTATCCGTGGTGAAATAAGGGTTTCCTGTACCTGCTCCGAAGATCACGACGCGACCTTTTTCAAGATGTCGTATTGCGCGGCGACGGATGTAGGCCTCAGCTACTCCTTCCATCTTGAGAGCACTCATTAATCGGGTGTAAACGCTGAGTTTCTCAAGCATGGCCTGCATGGCCATACCATTGATGACGGTGGCCAGCATGCCCATGTAATCACCATGGGCGCGTTCGATACCAGTCTCGGATTCGTTCATCCCACGGTAGATATTACCACCACCGATGACGATGGCCACTTCAACACCCGACTGCACGATGGTTTTTACTTCCTGTGCATATTGCCCGATCACGGTGGGATCCAGACCGAAGCTGTTCTGACCCATGAGCGATTCACCCGACAATTTCAACAGGACACGTTTGTAAACTGGCTTCATGGTGTAAAGGTACGAAGATTTCGGCCTTGTTAAGGGGCAGGCATGAATGCACAAGGCCGTCAGGGAATCCTGACGGCCTTGCTCTTAGATATTTGGCAGGTGTAAACTTAACCGAGCGCGATGCGCTTGAATGACAGCACCTGGAGGTTTTTGTCGACGGACTTGAGATAATCACCCACTGACTGGCCGCCATCCTTTACGAAGGCCTGGGCAAGCAGGGTACTTTCCTTGAAGAATGCGTTCAGTTTGCCTTCGGCGATCTTGACGATCATTTCCTGGGGCTTTCCGGCCATCTTGGGATCGTTTTGGATCTGATCGATCACGATCGATCTTTCGCGTTCTACGACTTCTGCGGGAACGGAGGAGGGATCTACGGCAACGGGGTTCATCGCGGCGATCTGCATAGCGATGTCCTTACCGGCATCCGGTTGAGCAGCATTCATTCCCACGAGCACACCCATGCGATTAGCACCATGGATATAGGAGGCGACGAATTCGGCATCGATCCGCTCGAACTTGGTAACACCTATCTTCTCGCCGATGCTGGCCAGTTTGTCGTTTATGAGGTCTGCCACTTTGATGCCGTTGATTTCAACCTGATTGAGTTCATCGGTGCTCTTAACATTGGCTCCGACTGCGGCATCCAGGATGCTCTGTGCAAAGGCGACAAAGTCTGCATTTTTACTGACGAAGTCGGTTTCGCAACTGATACAGAGGGCAATTCCGGTCTTGTTGTCTGTGGTGGTCTTGGCCAGGATGACACCTTCTTTGGCATCACGGTCGCCACGAAGTGCAGCCACTTTCTGGCCTTTCTTCCGCAGCCAGTCGATGGCGGCTTCCATATCGCCGTTGGTTTCCGTGAGTGCTTTGCGGCAATCCATCATGCCGGCGCCGGTCATCTGGCGCAGTTTGTTGATATCTGCAGCGGTGATTGTTGACATAGCGTTTAAAGTGTCCCCGCCGGAGCGGGGACTATTTTTTATCGTTATGGTATGCGTGTTGAGATCCGGTGCGGGTCACGCCTGACCCGACGACCGATTATTTCTTGAGGGCCGGCCTGCGTCCGCCACCGCCGGGACCTGCGACCCTGCGCTTGGGTTGAGCTTTGGCACCGGCTCCGGCTCCGCCTCCGCGGCGGGCACCGCTCCGGTCTTCGTCCTCTTCGAGGGCAAAGCGTGGTGACTTATCATCTCCGTCTTCGTCTTCTTCACTTTCATCCGAACGTTCGGCCTGGCGTTCTGCGAGACCTTCTGCGATGGCGGCGGTGATGTAGTTGGCGATGATGGCGATGGACTTCGTGGCGTCGTCGTTGGACGGGACGGGGAAATCGACTTTATTCGGATCGCAGTTGGTATCCACCATCCCGAAGGTGGTGATGCCCAGACGCTTGGCTTCGGAGAGCGCGATGTGCTCATGTCCGATGTCGATAATGAACAGCGCAGCAGGCACACGTCCCAGCTGAGCGATACCACCGAGTACCTTTTCCATCTTATCGCGGTCACGTGCGAGTTGCAGGCGCTCCTTCTTGGTGATGCTGTCGAAACTGCCGTCCGTCAACATTTTTTCAATGCTCTGCATCTTCTTCACGCTTTTGCGAACGGTGTTGAAGTTGGTGAGCATACCACCCAGCCAGCGCTCGGTCACGTAGGGCATGCCTACGCGCTTGGCGCATTCGGTCACGATCTCCTTGGCCTGCTTCTTGGTTCCGACGAACATGATCTTGCGACCCTGCTTGGCGATGCTTTTCAGCGCAGCGGCAGTCTCCTGAAGGCAATCAACGGTCTTGTTCAGATCGATGATATGAATGCCCTTCTTCTCCGCATAGATATATGGCAGCATTTTCGGATTCCACTTCTTACGCAGGTGACCGAAATGCACACCTGCTTCCAATAACTGCTGTTGTAATGAAGCGTTGCTTTCCATCTTGATGATTGTATAATGAGATGAATAAAGTTTGTGTTAGCGCTTGCTGAACTGGTAGCTGCGGCGTGCCTTCTTCTTACCGAACTTCTTACGTTCGACACCCCTTGGATCGCGACGAAGCAGACCGGCTGCCTTCAGAACCGGACGCCACTCGGCATTGATCTCGATCAATACGCGGGAGATTCCGAGCTTAGCGGCTTCTGCCTGGCCCTTCTTGCCTCCACCGGTAGCGTTGATGACTACATTGAACTTATCGACGGCATCGATCGCCTTCAGCGGCATCTCCACCTGGTTCTGCAGGTACACCTGCGGGAAATATGCCTTGTAGTCGAGGTCGTTCACCTTGATGCTGCCTTCACCTTTCGTCATGAAAACACGGGTTACGGCTTCCTTACGACGACCGACGGCATTTTTTTGCTTTTCCATCTATCTGTTTTTTGGAATCTTTTGAATCAGAATTTGAAAGGAACGGGCTGTTGAGCACTGTGCGGATGCTCGCCACCGACGTACACGAAGAGTTTCTTGTACATCTGACGACCCAGGCGATTCTTCGGTAACATGCCCTTTACGGCGTGCTCCACGATCACTTCCGGGCGACGCTTCATGACGTCCTTCGCAATGGCGATCTTCTGGCCACCGGGATAACCGGATACCGTCTGGTATTCCTTCTCATCCATCTTGTTGCCCGTAAAGACCATCTTCTCGCAGTTGATCACGATCACGTAATCTCCGCAATCCACATGGGGAGAATAGTAGGCCTTGTTCTTGCCGCGCAGCACGTGCGCAATCTTGCTGCAAATCCGGCCCACAGTTTGATTGGTCCCGTCCACAACGAACCATTTGCGTTGCACGGAAGCTGCATTTGCATGCTTTGTGGTGAAATGAAGTTTACTCATAAAAAAATTTAAAGGGTATGCCCCCGGTTCTCAATCACCCACCGCCATCCCGGCAGGAGCCCCGCCAGTACTTCCCGGCAAGGGAGCGCAAAGGTACTTCTTTAATTCCCTTGTCACCAAGGATTTTCTGCATTATTTTTTTCATACCCTTGCAATCTTCTGATTTTCAATATATTTTTTGACTTATTTTTTTCATATGACCTAAAACCCGCGCCGTTTCAGGGGGTACGGTCTTTTTTCCGGTTGATTAGCTACTTTCAGGGCATGAGAAAGAGGCTTCCTATCCCACTCCTCTCTGGCTTGCTTCCAACTCGAGACCACACGGTTCCGGGAACTCAGCCCCTCGAAAACGGTTATCAATTTCGAAAACAGCATCGATAAGAAGGCAGACTTGAACGTCCTGAATTAAGAATATCTCTATTCCGGAAATGTCCGCCCTGATAAAGCAACTACATAAATTCGATCAGCCACCAGGAGCACCTGATACGACAGATGTCGATCTTCGGGTATCCGGCCAGTGAAGATGGATTCCGCCGGTCACTCCAGAGCCGCTCCGCCGCCTTCATAAAGATTTGCTGTAAACTTCTCCCAACAGACGGGAACTGCACCATAATTTTGTG
>CAJBZC010000265.1 GCA_903959965.1 uncultured bacterium | reverse complement strand
GTGATGCAGTTCTTCATCATGACCCTGAGCTGCCTGGTGATCGGATACATCGCCTACACGCAGGTGACCGGGGAGCAGATCGCCGCAGCCGTGCCGGAGGGATGGGGATCCCTCGGATTCGGAATGAACCTCGGACTCGACTGGAGTGGAACAGCTTACCCGTCGGTTGATGCCAAGATCGCGGAGGATGGTTTCGGACTCTTCGGGGCATTGTTCATGATGATGCTGCTCAAAGGCGTCTTCGCCTCGCTGGCCGGACCGGTGCCCAGCTACGATATGCAGCGGATCCTCAGTACCCGCAAACCCTCGGATGCGGCAAGGATGAGCGCCGCTACCATCGGGGTCATGTACATGCCGAGATACCTGATGGTCGCCGGTTTCGCCGTACTGGGCATCGTGTACCTCCAGCCCGAGATCTCGGCGATGGGTAGCGCGATCGACTTTGAAAAGGTCCTCCCATTGGCCATCAATAAATTTGTGCCCGCCGGATGGAAGGGGCTGCTGCTGGCGGGACTCCTGGCCGCTTTCATGGGCACGTTCGCCGCCTTCGTGAATGCCGCACCGGCCTACATCGTCAACGACATCTACCGGAAATACATCCGACCGGATGCGTCGGAAGATAAACTCATCCGACTCAGCATCCTCTCTTCTCTTGTGATCGTGGCCGTCGGCATCACCTTCGGATTCTTTGCCGCCTCGCTCAATACCCTCACACTCTGGATCACCTCGGCCCTCTACGGCGGCTATGCCTGCGCCAATATGCTCAAATGGATCTGGTGGCGTTTCAACGGCTACGGATATTTCGGGGGGATGCTGGCCGGTTTGATCGCCTCAACGGTGCTGCTTTTCGGCAAGGGGGCGATCCTCGCCGGATTGGGCATTGAAGGACCTGTGCCTGATATTTATTTCTTCCCGGCGATCCTCCTTTTTTCGCTGTTGGGCTGCCTGATCGGCACCTATGCTACCCCGCCCGATGACCGCGCTGCTGTCAAACAATTCTATAAACAAACCCGACCCTGGGGATGGTGGGCGCCCATCCGCGCAGAAGTCATGCGCGAAGACCCGTCCTTCGTACCCAACCGCGACCTCGGACGCGACGCCTTCAACATCGTCACGGGCATGGTCTGGCAGATGGCGCAGGTCGTCATCCCCATTTATCTGATGATCCGCGATCACGTGCAACTGGCCATCTGGGCGATGCTCCTCTTCGTGACCACCTGGCTGCTGAAGCGCTACTGGTGGGACCGCCTGCCCGAAGCGGACGAAACAAACTGAACATGCAGATCACCGGAACTTTCATAGACGAGATCAGTCACGACATCCCGCACCAGAACTGGGGCGCGGCCGAATGGGACGCCGATTTCCGGCACATGCGGGCCATGGGCATCGACACCGTCATCATCATCCGCAGCGGGTATCGGAAATTCCTGACCTATCCCTCTCTTTACCTGACCAAACAGCGGGGCTGCTACACCCCGCCTGTTGACCTGGTGGAACTGTTCATGTCGCTGGCCGATAAATACGGCATGCAATGCTGGTTTGGGCTGTATGACAGCGGCCACTACTGGGATACGGGCGACCTCACCCGCGAGATCGACGATAACCGGTTCGTGATCGATGAGGCCTGGCAGCGATATGGCCACCACGCCTCCTTCCGCGGCTGGTACCTGTCGATGGAGATCAGCCGGAGGACCATCGGCGCCGTTGATGCCTTCCGCTCCCTCGGACAGATGTGCAAGGATATCAGCGGGGGACTGCCGACCCTGATCTCTCCCTGGATCGACGGGAAGAAAGCCGTCATGGCCGCAACGGCGGAACTGACCAAGGCCGATGCGGTGAGTCTGGCCGAGCATGAGCGTGAATGGGGAGAGATCTTCAGCGGGGTGTCGGGCGTGGTGGATGCCGTGGCCTTTCAGGACGGGCATATCGACTACGATGAACTCGATGATTTCTTTGCCGTCAATAAAAGGATCGCCGACCGGTACGGACTCCGCTGCTGGACGAATGCCGAAAGTTTTGACCGCGACATGCCGATCAAGTTCCTGCCGATCAAATTCGAAAAACTCCGGCTCAAGCTGGAAGCCGCGCGCAGACAGGGTTACGAGAAGGCGATCACCTTCGAGTTCTCACATTTCATGAGTCCGCAGTCGGCTTATACGCAGGCACATCATTTATACAACAGATACCAGGAATACGCACAACAGCTCCGGCCATGAGAACCTTATATTTATATTTATTTTCCTGCATCACATTCTTATATTTACCCATCGCTTCCCGGGCGCAAACGCAGCCCATCCGGGGCGTGTGGGTCACGAATGTCGCCAGCCAGGCGCTGAGGTCTGAAGCGAACATTCAGGGTGTGGTCGACCAGTGTGTCCGACACGGCGTGAACACGATCTGTATGGTCGTCTGGAATGCGGGCAAGACGATGTATCCCAGCGCGGTTACCGAAAAATACATTGGCCTCCGGCAGGATACGACCTATCGTGACTTCGATCCGCTGAAGACCATGATCGACAAGGCCCATGCAGCCGGACTGAAGGTCTATGCCTGGTTCGAGTACGGCTTCGCCTATGCCTACAAGGATTCCAGCACGGTCTGGCTCAAAAAGTATCCGCACTGGGCGGGCCGCAATGTGAACGGCCATCTCCTGCAGAAGAACGGCTTCTACTGGTGGAATGCCCTGCATCCCGGCGTGCAGGGGATGATGACGGAGCTCGTCACCGAAGTGGTGCGGAACTATGCGGTGGACGGTGTTCAGGGCGACGATCGTCTGCCGGCCATGCCTTCCGAGGGTGGGTATGATGAAACGACGATCAACGCCTGGAAGGCGGAACACAATGGCGAAGCTCCGCCGGCGTCTGCGCAGGACTCAGCCTGGCGTCAATGGAAGGCCGACCGGCTCAGCGCTTACGGAAAGTCGCTCTACACGGCTGTGAAATCCATCCGCCCCGGCTGCAAAGTATCCTGGGCGCCGAGCATCTATCCCTGGGCCCTGGAGAACTACCTGCAGGACTGGCCGGCCTGGCTCGCGGGAGGATATGCAGATGACATCATGCCGCAGTTGTACCGCTACGATATCAAGGCCTATGAAAAAATACTCAAAGAACTGCAGGCACAGGTGCCGGAAAACCGCCGTCAGATGGTATTTCCGGGCATGCTAACCTCGCTTGGAAATGGTTACCGGGTCAAGGAGGACATGCTCCGCGAGATGATCCGGCTGAACCGTCAGTATGGATTCCAGGGCGAATGCCTGTTCTATTATGAATCGCTCCCCGATCTGAAAACCCCCATTTATCGCTGATCAACATGAGATACACAAGTACCCTGCTATCGGTCTGCATCTGTCTGTCGCTGACCGCCTGCCAGAAATCCGGCACCTCGACCCCCGCGCCCACGCCGACGCCCACCCCCACCCCGCCGGCACCGGTGAAGCCGCTCATCACCCTGCCGCCCGGCTGGAAGCAGAACACCACGCTCACCTCCACCTTCCCCTCGAATATCCAGGCTTACGTATTCGACAGTCTCTTCGAAGGGAAGCAGACCCGTGCCTTCTGCTTTGCCTATGAGAGCAGCAATACCACCATCTCCTTCAAACCCACGCTGTCCGCCACGGCAAAGACACCCGCCGAATTCCTGCAGCAGGAGCCGGGCACCGTCTATGCCTGCATCAACGGAGGATTTTTCGGAAGCAACCAGAGCTATAGCCTCGTCCGCCACGCGGGCACGACGCTGTCACCGAACATCAAGCTGCTGAGCCGCCCGCTGGGCCACTACTACCCCACCCGGGCCGCCTTTGGCGTCTCATCGACCGGTACGCCCTCCGTCGGATGGGTGTACCACATCGGCGCCGGCAACGACCCGATCTACAGATACCCGGCCCCCGCCCCGAATGATGTCAATAAATCTCCGCTTCCCGCACCGGATGCTAACTTCCCGGCCGGAGGTGCGCCCTGGGATGTATCGAGCGCGATCGGTGGTTCGCCCATGCTGGTGTACGCCGGACAGGTGCGCGTGACCGACACGGCCGAACTCATCGATGTAAATAATAACAGCGCCCGCCCCCGGTCTGCCGTCGGTTACACACCGGAAGGCATCATCCTGCTGGTGGCCGTGCAGGGCGATAATTTCGTGCCCGGTTATGCAGGACTCTCGCTCCCGGAAACCGCCCGGCTCATGCGCGCCCTGGGCTGTAGCCATGCCGTGAACCTCGATGGCGGCGGCTCCACGGCCCTG
This sequence comes from uncultured bacterium, assembly GCA_903959965.1. Taxonomy (GTDB): domain Bacteria; phylum Bacteroidota; class Bacteroidia; order Chitinophagales; family Chitinophagaceae; genus Pollutibacter. Next base: position 4,054 of record CAJBZC010000265.1, on the reverse strand, counting down.
CGCATCGGCGGGGTCGCCACGGTCAAACCCAGCGCTACAGGTGTTGAGCGAGCTGTCACCAGCGTGGTCATGATCACCCGAAAGTGATCAGAAAAATCACTGATTGCTAAATTTTTTAGTAATTTGCGGTAGTTATGCCCTATTACCGCATCATCATCACCCTGCGCTCCGGCGAAAAAAACCAGGGCATCCGACTCATGGAAGTCTGGAACCCTGACACGGCCCTGCGCATGGTCGAAAAGATGGCAAACGACCACTACGGCGAAAGCCGCGTGAAACTAGTGGAAGTGATGATGCTCCCTAAAAGTTCGGATGAAGTGAAGCGGTATCTGTCGCGACTCGGAAAAAAATAACCGTGGATCAGTCCGAAAATCTGACCAGGTCCTGACGAAGCGGAGCGGGATTCCAATGCTCATGCAACACCATCGCGGCTCCCAGCGCAGTGGACTGTCCCACTTCTGCCGCCCGTATCGTCATGCCCGGCAGGCCTTCCCGCAGGAGCCCCATGAAGATCGTGTTGCGACTGAAGCCGCCGTCCACATAGATGTGCCGCACCTCATCAGCGGCCACCAGCCGGATCTTTTCGAGCTGCTCGAGAACCAGCGAACGGAGGAATGTTTCATACTCAACAGCAGCCTGTTTCAGCGCATCCGAAGCATCCGCAGGCACTAAAACGCTTGATGTATCTGCATCCCAGCCCAGTTGCCAGAGCTGTTGTTTCTCGATGGCATAGGCCTGGCAGAGGGCAGCAACCTGCTCGGTATGCCGGAATCCCGCATTCAATCGCGAAGCCTTCACCGGCCTGCCCGTGTAGGTGAGATAAGAAAGACAGTCAGCAGCGAGTTCCTCTTTTGTCAGCGGCGCATCATTGAAAGGATTCAGGCAGATGCTCCAGGATCCCGTGGATAGCAGCATGAACGGGTGATCGATCGAACGCAGATAAGGCAGCAAGGCGGAAGAACTGTCGTGCATGCCAATACCCATCGTGAGATGATGCCCTTCAAAAACACCCTCCAAGGGTTCCGCTGCCGCGCGCATGGGCGGAAAAAGCGGTTCGATGCCTTCGGCGATCGTCCAGCCGGCAAAGGCCGATCGGGTGAAATCCCAGCAGAGCGTGTGACAACCTACACTGGTGGCCTCAGAAAACAACTGGCCGGAATATTTACCGCTCAGATATTGCGGCAACCAGGTGCTCTGTGCGATCCGGCTGAAGAGCACACCATCGCTATGTTTCAGCAGATAGAGCTGCAAGCCCGTATTGAGATTGCCCAGGGATGGAGAGGCCGTCTGCGCATATACGTGACCGTTATCTCCGTGGTCATGCTCGAAGCGTGCCATGACCGATTCATCGTATGGGCGTAGATAGTCCCACAACGAATGCACAAGATTCCCGTCAGCATCGGTATTGACGATGGTAGCGCCGTAAGTGGTGAAATTCACGGCACGGATGTCCAACCCGGGATCTGATAATAATATCCGCAACTGCCCGTCCATCGCGGATTTCAGCGCGTCGAGGTCTTCCGTCGGGAAACCGTCGGCGTCTTGCACCTGCGGCGTATCGAAGAATTCGGAATAGACGACTTCGTAGTCGGCATCAAAGACCAGGCATTTCTTGTTGGTCTTGCCGATATCAAATACAACGATGACGGGCTTCTTTTCCATTACAGTCCGGTTGCTACGGTGTTGCTGCCGCGTTCACGAATCAATCCGCCGCGGATATCCGCATCCCGGTAGTATTTCACCGGATGCAGGGCCGCGCCGGCGCGCAGACGCGCTTCCGCCAGCAGCGGACGAAGATCGGTGCGGAAGACATCCTGGAGAAGCTCCTGGGCCGCGACGGTGTCATTGTTGGCCTGCGCTGCTTCAAGCGCGGATCGATCCACACAAAGCGCTTGCGCATAGGCCAGCATCAGGGCTTCAACCGACTGAAGCAGATCTTCCAGCGGATCCTTCACATTGTGACTCGCATCGATCATCCAGCCGAGATCGGTGGCGTGGTTCATCCCACGGGCATCCATCCCTTCAACGAGTTCGTTGAAGATCAGGAAAAGCTGGTAGGGACGCATGGAGCCGGCCGTGAGATCATCATCTCCGTATTTGCTGTCGTTGAAATGGAACCCGCCGAGTTTGCCTTCCATCAGCAGTAAGGCCACGATCTGTTCGATGTTGGCATTGGGGAGATGGTGGCCAAGATCGACCAGCGTGTAGGCCTTAGAACCCAGTTTATTGGCGTAAAGGAGTGATTGGCCCCAGTCACCCACGGTCATCGAATAGAAATTGGGTTCGAAGGCCTTGTATTCGACAAATACTTTCCAGTCATCCGGCAATGCAGCATAGATCTCGTGCAATCCTTCGAGCGTATTGCCGAAAGCCTTGCGGAAATTAAGTTGACCGGGGAAGCAGCTGCCATCGCTCAGCCAGACGGTGAGCGACTTCGAGCCCAGTTCCACGCCGTGGCGGATGACCTCGATGTTATGATCGATCGCCTGCTTACGGATGGCCCGATTCACATTCTGCAAAGAGCCAAACTTGTAACTCAGTGCCTGTCCGGTCTGGTCCTGAAAAGTGTTGGAGTTGACCGCATCGAAGCCGATCCCCAGGTCAGCCGCCTGACGGCGGATCGCCGCATAATCCTTTGGGATATCCCAGGGAATGTGCAGGGATACCGCGCCGCTGCTGGCGTTGATGGCATGCAGCAATCCTACGTCATCCAGCTTCTGCTCCAGCGTTCCCGGCTCGCCGGCCCCTGAGAAGCGACCGAAGCGCGTGCCGCCTGTCCCCAGCGCCCAGCTTGGGATCGCCACGTTGAAGGCCATCAGTTTTTCCACCACGGCCTCTGCACCGGGCAACAGGCTGCGGGTGAATTCGTAACGCTTGCGGTGCTCCGCGACGTGGCGTTCATTGAACGCATCCAGGCTCGACCTATCCAGTATCATGCGGTTGACTTTATATTTACTTTTAAAAAGACGCTGGCGTCTTTTTTCGGGTATCCGTTACCGTTAGTTATGAGATCATCCGTGTAATCCGTTGCCGTAACCGACAACCAGTACCGACAGGATGATGATGATGATGCCCGCTACGATGGTATTGCTCGTCTTCTTACTGACGCCTTTCCATTCGCGCAGGACCAGTCCCCAGAGATTGGCCACGAGGATGATGAAGGCCATGTGCAGGATCCAGGAACTCGGGCCGTTGCCGAGCTTGCTCTCTCCCATCCCATAGAAGAAGAACTGCAGGAACCAGGTCGTACCTGCCAGGGCCGAGAAGATATAATTGCGCAGCAACGGTGTTTTCGCGTTCGTGTAATCTCCGAAAGATTTATTCCGGGCGTTGAGGATCAGGCACCAGACCAGGTTGGTGGTGAGGCCGCCCCAGAGCAGCACGACGTAGATGACGTTATTACGATATAGGAACTCACCTTCACCGGGATGTGCGGCCTTCCAGACATCATTGGCAACGGTTGCCATCGACTGTCCGGCTTCCAGTCCGAAGTTGAAGCAGGCGCTCAACACACCGGAGACGATGGCCACGGTCATGCCCAGTCCGAACTTATATTCAGTTTCTCCGGAGCCGCCGTGCGGGTCAGTACCGGCAACGGACAACTCACGCTCTTTCATCATGCCGGCACGACCACTCACGGAGATACCGACAATGCAGATGAGCAGACCGGCGAGGATGGTGAGGCCCCAGTCGGAGCTCAACATCACAGACATCGTATCCTTGCCTGCGACCGGACTGAAATCATACCAGATCGCGGGGATGATGGCCCCGAATACCATGCAGAGACCCAGGATGATGCTGCTGCCCAGGGAGACGCCGAGGTAGCGGACGCCAAGTCCGTAGGTGAGGCCGCCGATGCCCCAGAGGACGCCGAAGAGAAAGGTCATGCCCAGGATCGATGTGTCCGTGGCGTTGATGATCTCGGCGAAGCCGTCGATCGTCAGCCAGGCTGCCAGGGGCGGCACGATGAGCCAGGAGAAGAGGCCGCCGATGATCCAGTAGCTTTCCCATTTCCAGCCCTTGACCTTTTTGAAGGGCATGTAAAAACTTCCGG
>CAJBZC010000264.1 GCA_903959965.1 uncultured bacterium | reverse complement strand
CTGCAATGCCGCGCCCGTTCCGCGTCCGCCGCAACCGATCAGTGCCACCTTGATGGTGTCGTCCGCACCTGAAAAGTAATTGGCGTTCGACATCAGCGGGGCCGCCATGATGCCGCCGGCAAGCAGGCCACTCTGACGCACGAAGTCCCTGCGTGAGGTGCCCTTTGAATCGTTGAATCCTTTCATGTCTGATTTTTAAAGGAGGGTTATCAATTTCCGAGATACAATGTATAAAATTTTTCCGCTTCTTCCGCATTGGGTTGTACGAAAGGTCGAACGATTCGAAAACCCACAAACATCCCGTCTGTCAGCCACCAACGGCTTTTCGGTATCTGCGGATCGCGTTTGTTCCAGGATGGATCCGATTTGGAGCGCATTACCGGATTCAACGCGGTTACCGGACTCAAATACGAACCGCCCCGTACACTGCGCGGATAACGTGTGGTGGGTTTGATCAACGGATCCTTCGGGTCATCTCCAATCTTGGTCAGATAGTCGGCCTCATACTGATCCAGGGTCCATTCTGCTAGGTTCCCGATCATGTCATACAATCCCCAGGCATTGGGCTTCTTCTGACCGACCTTCTGATATTTTCCCTTGCTGTTACCGGCAAACCAGGCATGCTGCCCGATCAGTTTCGGATCCAGACCGAAGGGATAGGTGGTCGTGGTACCCGCCCTACAGGCATATTCCCATTCTGCCTCCGTGGGAAGTCTGTAAAAAACGCCGGTCTTTTGGTACAACCAGCGGCAAAACATCATCGCGGCGTCCACACTCATGCTGTTCATCGGAAATCCGCCGTCCTTGCCCATCCCCCAGCTGAGGTCGATGTACTGAGCGGTGGGCCTGGTGATGGCATCCACCTTTGATCCCTGTTCGAAATCCTCGTCCCGGAAAAACACGCCGAACTGATCGAAGGTTACTTCATAGGCGCCCATCCAGAAATCGGAAACGGTCACCTGTTTCGATACTTTTGCGGCCGACATTTTGAAAGATCCCCCCTTTACGGGTACCATCTTGATCTCATGACTGGACCCAGGAGTGGGAAACGAATAGGCCTTGAAACCGGTGTCCTGTCCGGGCACACCCGCCGCCGTGATCATGGCGGCACACATCCATGCAATGCTCACTGTTTTTTTGTGGAAGATAGGTCATCTATGCCGGTCTTCATAACATCAGGAATATTCTAATTTCATGTTCGATGATGTCTGCATTTCCGTTAACTTAACATTTCAAACGACCCAACATGCAACGCAGACATTTTCTTCGTCAGACCGGATTGGCCGCAGGTTCCCTGATGTCGGCAGGACTGGTTTCTCACTCATCCGCCTCCTCTCCACTTGCGGCTGAAAAGCCCTTCAACCTCGACTACGGCTTCCATGACGGGATGTTCGCCCAGCACGCGGGCAAGGATTTCGTCGAACAGATCAAATTCGGACATTCCATGGGATTCCGTTCCATCGAGGATAACGGTATGATGAACAGGACCCCGGCCGAGCAGGAACGTATTGGCCGCACACTGGCCGATCTGGGCATGCGGATGGGGGTATTCGTCATCACCACGGATCGCTGGCATTGGTCCATGACCCTGGCCACCGGCAAGCAGGAATGGAAAGACAGGATCGTAAGGGATTGCCACACGGCCGTTGAGGTCGCCAAACGCTGCGGCGCCAAGTGGATGACCGTAGTCCCAGGGAATTTCGACCGCAGTCAGCATATCGATATTCAGACCGGTCACGTGATCGACGCACTGAGAATGGGTGCGGAAGTATTGGAGAAACACGGACTTGTGATGGTCCTCGAGCCGTTGAGTGACAACCCCGACCTTTTCCTGCGCACCTCCACACAGACCTATATGATCTGCCGGGCCGTGAACAGTCCCTCCTGCAAGATCCTGTTCGACATGTACCACATGCAGCGCAACGAAGGTGATATCATCAAGAACATCGATCGCACCTGGAACGAGATCGGGTATTTCCAGATCGGCGACAATCCGGGACGGAAGGAACCAACCACCGGGGAAATGAACTACAAGAACATCTTCAAACATATACATGCCAAGGGTTTCAAGGGCATCATGGGCATGGAGCACGGGAATGCCAAACCCGGTAAGGATGGGGAACTGGCACTGATCCGGGCCTACCGGGAGAGTGATATGTTCCTGTAAGCCAAGGTTGGCTTTTTGAGGAAGCAGGGCAACCCTTTTAGGAATGATGTGTTATGAACATATGTTCCTGAAGATTACCCTGCTTTTTTCTTTTTTATGGCCGGTATGTGTGTCTGCCCAGGATGTTGAGGCCTTGATGAAAAAACTCCGTCTGAAGATGGATGTTGTCAATGACTACCGCGCCACGGGGCGACTGAAGACCGATGTGAGTTTCCTTCGGGTACCTGTGTCGAAGATTCAGGTATTGTACCGGAAGCCTGATAAGTTCCGCATTAAAAAAGATGGCGGGATCTCCCTGCTTCCTAAGGGTGGTATCAGCGTCAATCTGAATGCCTTGCTGGCAACTGGTCATGTAGCGGCCATTGATGCCGGTGTGGCCTCCCTGAAAGGGACAGCCATGCGGATGGTCAAAGTGCTGCCGACCGATGAAAAGTCAGACATCATTCTGTCTACCCTCTATATTGATGAGCAAAAACTGCTGATCCGAAAAGCGGTGACCACCACGCGGGAGAACGGCACCTATGAAATGGAGATGGACTACGGCAGATATGCCGGCTATGGCCTGCCAGATAAGGTAGTAGTGACCTTCAGTACCAAGGATTATAAGCTACCCAAGGGTATCACTTTTGAATATGATCCGGGTCAGAAACCTGCAGATCCGAAAGTGAAACAGGCAGATAAAAAAGGCAGGGTAGAAATATCTTACGATGCGTATACCATCAATCCGGGGCTTAAGGATGCGGATTTCAAATAATTCAATCAGGAATAAATAAAAAGAGGAGCTGCAACATTGTAGCTCCTCTTTTTTATTCGGATGGATGTTTATCAGGATAATTCGATGCGTTCGTCTTCCATCTTGGATACGACCTGGTGGGCTACTCTTCTGAGCGGATTCTTGCGGGCGTCTGCATACCCCATCCGCTTGTTGAAGATATCGATGGCTGTAAAGAGGGCTTCGCGGAAGGATGATTCATCCGCCCTGCCTTTGCCGGCGATATCCATAGCCGTGCCATGATCCGGAGAGGTGCGTACGGAGCCCAAACCTGCCGTTACATTCACACCTTCACTCTTGGCCAGTGATTTGAAGGGAATGAGTCCCTGATCGTGGTACATTGCCAGGATGGCGTCGAATCTTTCGTGGTGACCGTGGGCGAAGAAGGCGTCGGGACTGTAAGGCCCAAAGGCCATCAGGTCCATCTGCTTGCGGGCTTCTATCAGGGCGGGTCGGATCTGTTCGAGTTCCTCCTTACCGACCAGTCCGTCATCTCCGGCATGTGGGTTGAGTCCGAGTACCGCTACCCTCGGCTTGTCGATCCCGAAGTCTTTCCGCAGGCTTTCCTTCATGATCCGAAGTTTGCTGAGGATGTTTTCCTTGGTGACATGCTGTGCGATCTCAGACACCGGAATATGTTCTGTCAGTACGCCTACGCGCATATTTTCCGCCACCATCAGCATCAGCACATCCTTTACACCAAAAAGCGACCGCAGGAAGGGGGTATGGCCGGTGAAATCGAAGCCTTCAACCTGTACATTCTTTTTGTGCAGGGGCGCCGTCACCAATGCCTGGATCTTATTTTCTTTCAGGGCCTGAGCTGCTTCGCGCAGAGATAAGACGGCGTATTTCCCTCCAATCTCGTTGACCTCGCCCGGGGTGATGGCAACTTCCTCTTCCCAGCAGGGGTAAATATTGAGCTGCTTAGGATTGAGTTTTGCAAAGTCTTTGGTGATGGTGAAACTCAGGTTGTAGTCAGCAAGTTCTTTCTTATAGAAATTGATAACCTTATTCGATCCGAAGAGCACGGGGATGCAGAATTCGGTCAGGCGGCTGTCGGAAAAAGTTTTTATAATGATCTCAGGGCCGATGCCGTTGATATCGCCGATGCTGATACCAATCACAGGCCTTGCAGGGGTCACATTCATACGAGCTGTGTGTTTTAACATTAAAGGTACAAGGAAAACGGGGATGTTTCCTGTAATTTTGACCTGATGTACACCCTGAAAAAGTCGCTCGGACAGCATTTCCTGAAAGACGTGTCCGTATGTCGGCGGATCGTTGGGACCTTGACGGAGGAGCCTTTCTCCCGCCTGGCAGAGGTCGGTCCCGGTGGCGGGGCGCTCACCAAATTTCTGATCGAACTGCCGGACATCGACTTTCGGGCCATCGAGGTGGATCACGAAAAGGTCGAGTATCTCCTGAAGAGTTATCCATCCCTGGAGGGAAAATTGATCGAAGCCAGCATCCTGGATACCCCTCCACCTTTTGAGGATCGCTTCACGTTGATCGGCAACTTCCCCTACAATATTTCATCTCAGATTTTATTTCGTGTTCTGGACTGGCGTGATCAGGTGGACAGGGTGATCGGCATGTTCCAGAAGGAGGTGGCCGTGCGCATCGCCGCGGGCCCGGGTTCTAAGGACTATGGCATCTTATCGGTCCTGCTGCAGGCTTATTTCGAGGTTCGTTATTTATTTGAAGTGGATGAGCACTCTTTCAATCCGCCTCCGAAAGTGAAGAGTGGGGTAGTAAGCCTGAAAAATACGGGTAATCCATATCAGATCGAAGACCACCGTAAATTCAGGGTATTGGTGAAAGCGGCTTTTGGGCAACGTCGTAAGCAATTGCGCAATCCCCTCAAGGCGCTTTTTCCGCCGGCTGAACTATCAGATCCGATCTTCACCAAGCGGGCGGAACAGTTGTCTGTTGCCGATTTCGTCGCTCTTATCCCCCGCATGTCATGAAACCTGTCGTCATCATTACCGCACCGGCACATCCCTGGCTGCAGTCGACGCTGGAGTCGAAGGGGTTTGATGTTCGGAATTTGCCGGATATCAAGGCGGACGAATTGCGCGCCTGCATTGGAGAGGCAACGGGTCTGATCGTCACCACCCGGCTGAAGATCGACCAGTCGATGCTGGAGGGTGCTGTTCGTCTTAATTGGATCGGGCGACTGGGCAGTGGCATGGAACTCATCGATACAGCATTCGCGGAGTCTCGGGGGATTCGATGTGTGAGCAGTCCGGAAGGCAACCGAAACGCCGTTGGGGAGCATGCCCTGGGCATGTTGTTATCGCTGATGCACCGGATTCAGCTGTCTTCATCGCAGGTAAAGAACGGTCAGTGGATCCGGGATGCCAACCGGGGGGGCGAACTTTCCGGAAAGACGGTGGGCATCATCGGCTATGGGAATACGGGGGAGGCTTTCGCCCGGCTGCTCTCATCATTTGGAGTGACGGTGTTGGCGCATGATCGTTATCGGACCGGATTTTCCGGCGAGTATATCCGGGAAGCGAGTCGCGAAGAGGTCTTTTCGGATTCGGATGTGATCAGTCTGCATCTGCCATTGACGGAAGAGACCTTCCACTATGCAGATATCGATTTTTTCAGGAATCTTTCGAAGCAACCTGTGTTTTTGAATACATCCCGTGGCAAAGTGCATGACACGGCTGCCATCATCGAAGCCCTGGATGAATCCATGATATCTGCAGTCGGACTCGATGTTTTGGAGAATGAACGGCTGGATACCTATACGGAAGCAGAGCGGGCACAATTAGATCGCCTGCTGGGAGATCCAAGGGTATTGATCACGCCACATATAGCTGGGTATAGCCACGAGTCATACATTGGGATGCCCCGCGTGGTCTTACAGAAACTCGGCATCGTTGGCTGATATTTGATTTCCGGGTAATTCTCTTATCTTTGTATTTCCGCAACGCCCCGGTCATCCGGAGCGTTGCGCTTTTTTTTCACCTGCCGTGCCGGCATAAACCCGATGTGACATGAGTGACATCATCTATGTGACGCGTGAGACGCTGGAACAGATGAAGGCTGAGCTGCAACGCATGAAGACGGTCGACCGACCTGCTGCCTCCAAGGCCATTGCCGAGGCCCGGGAAAAAGGCGACCTGAAGGAAAACGCGGAATATGATGCCGCCAAGGAGGCCCAGGGGTTATTGGAAGCTCGTATACGTAAGTTTGAGTCGGAGCTCGCCACGGCCAGGATCCTGGATGCCACCAATATAGATACGAGTAAGGTAACCATCCTCACGAGGGTTACTATCACCAACCTGGCCAATCAGAAGTCCATGACCTATCAGATCGTGTCAGAAAAAGAAGCGGATCTGAAGGCCGGTAAGATATCGATCACTTCTCCGATAGGTAAGGGGCTGGTGGGTAAGAAGGAAGGCGATATCGCCGAGGTAAAGGCGCCTACAGGAATCCTCAATTTCCGGATCGAAAAGATCAGCCTCTGATCTGAGTTATCCATTTTTTTTCAGGAAATTTTCTAGAGATATGGCTACGTTGTTCACCAGGATCATCAGGGGTGAAATACCCGCCTATCGGATTGCGGAGGATGACATGTTCTTCGCTTTCCTGGATATATTTCCTTTGCGGGAGGGGCATACATTGGTGGTCCCAAAACTCGAAACAGACCGGCTTTTCGACCTTCCGGAGTCTCATCTCTCTGCCATGTTGAATTTTGCAAAGCCCATTGCCTTGGCCATCGAAAAAGCCTTTCCCTGTCAGCGGGCGGGATTGTCGGTCATAGGGTTGGAAGTGCCGCATGCACATCTTCATATTGTGCCGATCGATTCGGCAGATGATCTCAATTTCACGCGTTCCAAGCTGAAATGTTCACCGGCCGATCTTGAAGCTGCTCAGCGTCGCATCCTTAGTCACCTCCTTTGAATCATGTCTAATTCTACTGTTCGTCCACGCTGGATTTCTGTAACGGCAGGCCTGCTCTTTGCTGCGGGCATCTTCAATATCCTGTTTGCATTCACCGGGGCAACGGCCCGTTACGGCATGTTCTATCCCGCTGCGCAGGTATTGTTGACCATTGGATATCTGACGGCGTTATCGGGTATCTGGGAGATGGAGCGCTGGGGCCTTATTTTGCTTCCTTTCGTGCTGGCGGCAGCATTGGCGGCAGATATCTACCTCGGTGCTTTCCGTTATCACACCCTGCTGGTATGGGGGCCGGTGATCGCTTTCTGGTCGCAAAGGAAGCGGTTCAGGTAAAGCTGTGCTAGCCGATCCGGTCAGGATGCTGCCGGATGAAATCTTCCCATCCTCCTTTTCCACCTTTTTTCTTCGGGACTTGTTCCCGGCCGATGGGCGTGTTGCTCTCGAAGTGATGACAGAGGGCGACGGCCAGTGCATCTGAGGCATCCAGCCGGGGCGTCTCCTGTTGCTTGAGATTCAGGGTATGCTGGAGCATCTCCCAGACTTTTTCCTTGGGCGCGTTCCCGTTGCCCGTCACCACCTGCTTTATCCGCCTGGGTGAATATTCGGTGACGGGAATATCGTGCATCATGGCGGCAGCGATGACCACGCCCTGGGCACGCCCGAGTTTCAGCATGCTCTGAACGTTCTTGCCAAAGAAGGGCGCTTCTATGGCCAGTTCCGCAGGTCGATGCCGCGTCAGGATGCCAGACATCAGTCGATAGATGGCTCCGAGCCGGTCATACATATCGGATTTGCCGTTGAGGGAGATGGCATCCATCTCAAGCATGACCGGGATATTATTGGTCACTTGCAGCGCGGCATACCCCATGACGACACTGCCGGGATCGACGCCCAGGATAATTTTGGAAGGTTCAGCCAAGGGGGAGTTACTTTTGAGAAGAATTCAATCTTTCTGGGCAAAAATATCGAAATATTCATCAGGCGCTGGGCGGGTCCGTTGCTCTTTTGTATCCTGGCCTATTCGGTGTTCGTTCAGCTTCAGCGCCAGCCCGACCTGAGTGGGCAATTGGAGCGCATGCTGAACGGACTGGATGGCGAAAATGCCCTCTACTTTTCGGCTGCATTCATCCTGGTGATCCTGAACTGGGCGCTGGAAGCCATGAAATGGCGGATCCTGATGAGCGGACTTACGACAATGAGTTTCATGAAGGCCTATCGGGCCATCCTGGCCGGGGTGGCGTTCTCGCTGAATACGCCCAATCGCATTGGTGAGGTAGGTGGCAGGATGCTGTTTGTGCCTGATGGCCTGCGACTGCGTTCCGTACCCCTGACCATGACAGGAGGATTCGCGCAACTGCTGGTGACATTGATGGCAGGCCTGGCAGGGTGGTACATGATTGGAAATGACCTGTTGCAGCGGGCCGTCCCTCTGGCGCTGATTCCTTTGTTTAGGCTGCTACCCTGGGCAGTCTTACTGTTCGTAGTGCCTTCGCTTTATCTTTATCTTCATCAGGACAGGGCTTGGGCGTTGATGGGTCGATTACCCATTTTTTATCGATGGCAGTATTTGGCTGAGGGATTGAGGGCGGTCGATCGTCGTCGTGGACTGTTGGTTTTGAGCTTATCGTTCCTCCGATTTATGGTCTTTGCCCTGCAGTATGTATTCATGTTGTGGAGCATGAATGCCGGAGGTGACCTGCTGACCGGTTTCTGCACTGTATCTATTTTCTATCTCCTGATGGCGGTGGTGCCGAGCATTGCCCTGCTGGAGTTGGGTTTGAGGTGGCAATATGGCATCATTGTTTTTGGTGCATTTAATTCCAATCTGATCGGGATCTATTCGGCATCCACTGCCATCTGGCTGGTTAATCTCTTGATTCCGGCCATCATAGGAACGTTCATTGCCGGTTCATTCGGACATCCACGTATTAAAAAAGAGTGAAGGATGACGGCCATCAGTCAGCGCCCGCGAATAATGGTTTATTTTTGTATCAGATCAACCATCTGTGCATGATACGGATCCTGTTCTTCGCGCTATTGTTTATAGGAGCCAGGCCCGGAATTCCGAATGATGATTTCTGCGGGATTTCCAATAAGAGTTTTACGCACGGTGAACGTATACTATACAAAGTTCATTACAGTGTGATCGGTATCTATGTGGATGCCGGTGATGCGAGTTTCACGGTGGATCGTACCATCTTCGGCAATAAGCCGGTGTATCATCTCACAGGACTCGGAACATCCAATCCTCGGTACGACTGGATTTTCAAGGTTCGGGATAGATATGAGTCCTATATCGATACCGGGAGTTTGCGGCCATATCATTTCAAGCGTGATGTGTATGAAGGCGGATATGCCTTCAAGGAGAATGTGACCTTCGATCAGGCCAGAAACCAGGCTGAAACGAAAAAAGGGAGATACAATGTTCCTGCCTGTGTGCAAGACGTTCTCAGTGCGATTTATTATGCCCGTAATATTGATTTCGATAAATATAAGCCGGGTGATAAGATCCCATTCAATATGTTCATAGACGAGGAGGTGCACCCGCTGTTTATCCGTTATATGGGCAGGGAGGTTATCAAGACCCGTTATGGCAGGTATAACGCCATCAAGTTCAGCCCCATGCTCATCAGCGGAACGATCTTCTCGGGTGGCGAAAAAATGCTGGTATGGGTATCCGACGATAAGAACCATGTACCACTGCGCATCGAAAGTCCAATCACCGTCGGCAGTGTGAAAGTCGATATGAAAGGCTATTCCAATCTCCGATACCCGTTATCCTGCCGGCTCAGCGGTATTTAATGCACGTTTCTATTTAACATAATTACCCAACTCTTGGAGAGTCCCCCACTCTTGGAGAGCTGCCAACTCTTGGAGAGCTGCTAACTCTTGGAGAGCTGCCAACTCTTGGAGAGCTGCCAACTCTTGGAGAGCTGCTAACTCTTGGAGAGCTGCTAACTCTTGGAGAGTTACCCACTCTTGGAGGGTTGTGGTATGAAGGTCGCAGATGGAGCGGTTGTTTCCATTAACTTGCGATTATGGATCGGGCACATTTTATTTCGAGGGCCATGACCCTGGCCGGTGGGTGGCTGGCGGTTGGCGGTATCCCGGCAGATCTACATGGTTTAAACAGCGGAACCATCATCATCCCGCCATATCTGAAGAGAGGAGATCGGATCGGCATTACATCTCCGGCCGGTTTTATCCGGGAGGAAGAGGTGTTGCCGGCGGTGGAACGGCTATTGGATTGGGGCTTTGAGGTGCGGGTGGGTGATTCGATCGGCCAGCGGGATGCCACTTTTGGGGGGACTGACACGGAACGGGCCGCAGATCTGCAGGCCATGATGGATGATCCGAATATCAAGGCGATACTTTGTGCCAGAGGCGGCTACGGCGTGGGGCGGATCCTCGATCTTTTGAACTACAGCGGATTCATAAAGCATCCCAAATGGGTGATCGGTTTCAGTGATATTACGGCGCTGCATCTCGATCTGCTCGCGAAATGTGGAATGGCTTCACTGCATTCCAAGATGTGTAACAGCTTTCCAGATGATTGGCAGGCCACAGATCCACTTGTGCAGTCCACGATCCTGTCCATCCGCGAAGCGTTGACGGGGGGTGCCATGGAATATGATGTACCGCCCCATCCGATGAACCGGTCTGGAAAGGCATCGGGCTTGTTGCTTGGCGGAAATCTCTCCGTCATACAGCATTGCATGGGAACGCCATCTGAGCCCGATACCCGCGGAAGGATCCTTTTTCTGGAGGATGTAGGAGAATACAGATACAGTATAGACCGAATGTTGACAAACCTTCAACGAGCGGGGAAATTTCGTCATCTGTCTGGATTGATTGTCGGAGGATTCACCCGGTTGAAAACGGAAACGCCAGGAGATGAATTCGGTCGGGAAGTGGTGGACATGATCATGGAAAAGATAGCAGGAACGTCCTATCCGGTATGCTTCGACTTTCCGGTGGGACATCAGCGAAACAACTTCGCCCTCAAATGCGGCGTGCGTCATACCTTGAGTGTTGATCCAAAGCGGGTTCGTTTGCAAGAAAGAATGTGAAATAACTGATCATGAAATCATCCATCACAGGAATTGATATTGTCCGGGATCAGATCATCATTCCGCCCTCGCTCAGAAAGGGAGATGTCATCGGGGTGGTCTGTCCGGCCGGCCATATGCCCAAAAGCAGGATGAGGACCTGTTTCAAGGTTTTGCGCGATGAATGGGGATTCAGGGTGGTTGAAGGAAATACACTGGGAACGGGGGATGGTTATTTTTCCGGAACGGATGAAGAACGTGCCGGGGATCTGCAACGCATGCTGGATGATGATGAGATTAATGCCATTCTCTGCGCGCGCGGGGGCTATGGCGTGGGCAGGATCATCGATCGTCTGGATTTCACGGCCTTTCGGAAAAGACCCAAATGGCTCATCGGCTTCAGCGATATCACTGTCTTACATGCGCATATCCTCTCTCAATGCGGGGTCGCCACCATCCATGGCCCAATGGCGGCTGCATTTGCCGCAGGAGGATGGCGCAAACCATCCGTGCAATCATTGCTCAGGGCATTGCGTGGTTCGAAAACTAATCTTAGTGTTGATGCCCATCCCTCGAATCGCCCTGGAATCGCAACGGGGGTGCTGTTTGGCGGGAATCTTTCGCTGCTGGCGCATCTGGTGGGTACTCCTTCCGAGGTAGACCTGCGGGGAAAGATCCTGTTCATAGAAGATGTCGGTGAACTGCTATACAACATCGACCGGATGATGTATCAGCTGCATCGTTCAGGCAGACTGGCCGGCCTGGCAGGACTGATTGTCGGAGGATTCACCGAGAGCCGCGACACGGAAAGGCCCTTCGGAAAAGATGTGTTGAGTATCATCTCGGATGTTGTATCTTCTTATGCATTCCCGGTCTGCTTTGGATTTCCGGTGAGTCATGGTCCGGAAAACTTTGCCCTGAAATCAGGGATCCGACATCAGTTGAGCGTGGGTGTCAAAGGTGTCCGGCTGAAGGAACACTGAAATGCTGGCGTATCCTCACATTCGTTTCGGGTGTCATCATTCCCCGTCCATCGGCAGCCGGTTGGCTTGGTGTCGGAGCTTGTGGAGCCTTCTTTACCCCCTTTTCCCTGAGTTTCAACATCGGAAGCTCGAAGAATTTGTACAGGAGTGCAGACAAGCCAAATACCAGGATGAAATAAGCCAGATAGTAGATGATCGCTTTGGCATCCGAAAAAGGTCTGCCCCCATAGATCCTGAATCCATCCATGATCAGCGTGCGGTGGATGAGATACATGGAGTAGGAGATCATGCTAACGTAAGTGATTGGAGCCGCCCAGCGAACGGGACCAGTCTTCACTGTTGAGGCCAGTGGGAGGAACATGAAGATCGCGAAGGAACAGATGGTGAATCGGAAGGTCGACTGGAACAGTGGTCCGAAATTATAAAGCCTGAAAAAGAGATAAATAACCATGCCAGTTGCAAATACTTTCCAGGTATTCTGCTTCCAAAAGCTTTCGTAGTAATATGCGATCCATGCTCCCAGAACACCGAAGGCGATGGAGTCCAGCCGCAGGATCATCCGGCTTCTGAAATACTTCTCAAAATTCACCCGTTCAAACAGCAGGTCGAAACGACCGTCCGGTGAGACAAGGTATGCGAAGAAAAACCTGGCCGCGAGTGGAAGGGCAACAAAAATGACTATGGTGGACATGACCACCTGTTTCACCTTCCATTTCGGAAACAAGCGGGCGATGCCGATAGAAGTAAGGGGAAACGAGATGTAAAACCATTCTTCCACCGTCAGACTCCAGGCAACGGAGAAGAAATCCGGCATGGAAGAAGCAAAATTCTGGAGAAAAAAGAAATATTTCCAGCTGAAACCCCTCATATCGTCCTTGGAAAAGTACACGAATGCGATCATGACCAGGAGGATCAGATAATAATTCGGAATGGTTCGATACCACCTGAATTTCCAGAAATGAAAGAGCGTGGGTTTGTTAAAGCCATCTTTCTCGAAAGTTTTGATGAGGATCGTTCCGATCAGGAATCCGCTGAGTACGAAGAAGATGTCCACTCCATCGATGTGCCAGAACCTGGGGAACCAGGTGAAGTTTCGTCTGACCAGCGGGTCGCCGTTCAACAGGATCACTAGCATAATGGCGATCATGCGCATCACATCGAGTCCGAAGATGCGTTTGTCCAAATTCAGATCAATTCGAAACATATTTTTCATCCTTGAGTAGGTAGAGTATTTCCAGATCAGGTATCTGGACAAAAATCATAACGTATGATTGATCAAAATAATATCAGGAAGCGCTAAATTTCCTTTCAACATCATGGTATTCGGGGGTCACTTATGGATGTTGCAAGGGTCCGACCAATCCCAGACACCTGCCATACTCAACTTACGCATACCATATTCTCCTGTGGCGTATATTCATGCAGTATGTTTGCCCTGATTTTTTTATCGTGGTTTCAATTAGGCTGGTGGTGGCTCCTGATCGGTTACGCCCTGGTTATGCTGGTCATGTACCTGATCCAGGAACGGTTCATCTTCAAGCCTGAAAAACTGGCTCAGGATTTCACATTCAAGTATGACATTCCTTTCAGGGAGTTGTTCTTTGATGTGGAACCCGGCGTGCGTATCAACGGGTTGCATTTCCACAGACCCGATCCATCCGGACTCATCCTGTATTTTCATGGAAACAGTCGGTCCATCAAGGGTTGGGCGCGCTATGCACGTGATTTTTACCGCTATAACTACGATGTTGTGCTGGTGGATTACCGGGGATTCGGTAAGAGTACCGGCCCTCGTAGCGAATCTGCGATGTTAAAGGACATGCAGTTCGTGTACGGCCGGTTGAAGGAGGACTGTCCGGAGGATCATCTCATTGTCTACGGACGAAGCCTGGGGAGCGGGTTTGCGGCCAAGCTGGCAGCAGACAACAGGCCTCGTTATCTCATCCTGGATGCGCCTTATTACAATTTCTCGAGGGTCATCGAACGGCTGGTCCCGATCATGCCTGTTAAGTTCGTGCTTCGCTATAAACTCAGAACGGATCGATGGATACGTCAGGTCCGTTGTCCGGTGTATATCATTCATGGAACAAGGGATCGCCTGATCCCCATCAGCCACAGCATCCGCTTGCAAGCATTGAATCCTTCAAGGACTACGCTGATCCGTATTCCAGGAGGAGGGCACAACAATCTCCCAGGATTCCACGAGTATCATAATTTCATCCGGGACATTCTGAAATTCTGATCCCGGCAGCGGCCGATGACGATTGATTAACTTTGTACTTCATTTTTTCACATGAAGCCATTGCGCAGTAGAACCGTCATCCGCATTGCGACCATCATCGTCTTGATTTATGCGCTGATTGGCATCGTCTATTATCATGCGCAGGAGCGCATCCTCTTTCGTGGGGTTGCCGTAGCCTCTGATTTTGATTATGGATTTTCTATCCCGTCTCAGGAGATGATGATCCGTCATCACCCGGGCGCCGATCTCCACATTACAAAGTTTCCGGTATCCTCGGGTATCGCCCGGAAGGGTGTTGTGATCTATCTGCACGGAAACCGCCGGAATGTATCCTGGTATGCTGACCGCGTTCCTTTTTTCACGGCCAGGGGCTATGAGGTTTGGATGCCGGACTATCCGGGATTTGGCAAGAGCACCGGCTCCCTGGAGGAGTCTTTGTTGTATGAATATGCAAAACAGACTTACCTCATGGCCCGGGCGGCAAGTGCCCCGGATTCGATCTGGGTGTATGGCCGGTCGATGGGTACGGGTGTGGCGGCCTGGCTTGTTTCTAAGGTGGTGGTAAAGGGACTGGTGCTGGAGACGCCGTATCGCAGCATTCCATCCCTGGTGTCGACCTGGATGCCCATCTGGCCAACGCAGCGGCTCTCGAAATTCCTCTTGCCCGTTGAAGAATATTTGTCTGGTGTAGCCGTGCCTGTTACCCTTTTGCACGGCACAAAGGATCGGGTGATACCCATCAGCCACGCGGAAGGACTCCAATCGGTCTTAAAGCCCGGCGACCGATTTGTGTCAATCGCGGGGGCGGGACATAATGATCTGCCGGCCTATGATCTCTATATCCGGGTCATGGACTCGTTGCTCATTCCTCGGGAATGATCCTTTTGAGTTTCAGTCGGGTGACCGGGGCGACGATCAGCGGGAATTTCTCCACTTTTACATTGCTTTGGTCGAGTCCGAAACCTCGCTCTTCGGAGAGGCTGACTTCCTTGAGCGCGAAATAGACGTTCATGACGACTTTCTCCCAGAAGGGCAGCTCATTGTCCTGGCTCAGGAATTTCTCCATGACTATGAATTCGAAATCTCCCACGATGTTATTTCGTTGCAGGCTTTCGTAGCGGCTGACGACATTCACTTCTTTATTCGCCACCATGTCTTCGACAACCCGGCGGAACATCAGGTTGAGTTTGGGTTCCATGCGGAATCCGAGTCTGAATTCAACGCGAATGACCTCGTTGGGGATGATGGTGGTCACCTCATATTCGCAGGTGTATGGATCATCCAGGGTATCGACGTGCACGAACCAGTAAATATCTGCGCGCTTGGGTTTCTTGTTGAAGATGGAGTACATAATCTTGTGCTCGATCTCTTTCGGAATATTGGCGCTGGTGAGATAGATCAGGTGTGTAGCGTATTTGTTGATGGTGGTGTCGTTGGAAAGTTCCTGCAGCAATGGCAGGTATTCTTCCAGCTTGACGAATTCCACATACCGGTTCTTGATCTTGCGGGATCGGAACCAGACGTACATCACAAAGAACATGAGGAACGCGACCATCAGGGTGATGTAACCTCCATGCAGGAATTTTTGCAACAGGGCGACCAGGAAGCCGAACTCAATGACGACGTAGGTAACCAAAAACAGGTAT
>CAJBZC010000263.1 GCA_903959965.1 uncultured bacterium | reverse complement strand
GGGCGACCCGAAGAAGGCCCTCGAAATTCAGGACCGCCTCACGCCGCTCCATCTGGCGACCTTTCTGGAAGCGGGCGTGACGGGAGCCAAGTATGGTCTGTCGCAACTCGGGGTGCTGGGCGAGGAGGTTCGTCTTCCGCTCGTGCCCATGGTCGACGCCAACAAGGCGAAGCTGCGCGAAGCGATGGTCTTTGCTGGCCTTCTCTGAGGCGCGCGTCCGACGATCGAACACGACGCGGCGGAGAATGCCGGCATCGGGTTCATCAAACTCTTCCCGGGCAATATGCTGGGTACAGAGTTCCTGACCACCATCAAGGACATCTTCCCGAAACTCCTGTTCATGCCCACCGGCGGGGTGGACACCACCCGCGAAAGCATCGCCTCCTGGTATAAGGCCGGTGTCTGTGCCGTGGGTATGGGCAGCAAACTCATCAGCAAAAAACTTATGGAGGCGCGAGACTACGCCACTATGGAGGCAGAAACCCGCAATGTACTTGAAACGATCGCATCCGTTCGCGGCTGACGATCCCGGACATACCCTTAACCCGCCCCTTTCGGGCACCAACCCCCAACGATGAACCAAGCCATTGGAAAGTACAGGTGGACGATCTGCAGTCTGCTATTTTTTGCCACCACGGTCAACTACCTCGACCGGCAGGTGCTGAGTTTGTTGAAACCCACACTGGAAGACATCTATGGGTGGACGAACAGTCAGTATGCCGACATCGCCGCCACCTTCCAGTTTACCTATGCGATCGCCCTGCTGCTGGCCGGCCGGATCGTAGATAAACTGGGTACCAAGCGCAGTTACAGCTGGGCCATCATCCTGTGGAGTGTAGGCGCCATCATCCATGCCCTGGCCGTGCCCATCGGTGAGTTTTTGCTGCCGGTCTTTGGTTGGTTTGGCATAGTAGCTGTTCCGGTTTCCGTGATCGGATTTATGTTCGCCCGCGCCGTACTCGCGGTGGGCGAGGCCGGTAACTTCCCGGCCGCCATCAAGGCTACGGCCGAATACTTCCCCAAGAAAGAACGTTCGTTCGCCACGGGTATCTTCAATTCCGGCACCAACGTGGGTGCTATCCTCGCTCCGCTGAGTGTGCCCTGGATGGCTGCGAACTGGGGCTGGGAGGCCGCCTTCATCGTCATCGGTGCCGTGGGTTTCCTGTGGCTGATCTTCTGGTGGATGTATTATGATACCCCAGACAACCAGAAACGCCTGTCCAAAGAGGAATTGGAGTACATCAACCAGGATCATGCGGAAGACGCCCTGGCCAATCCCAGCGGCAGCGATAAGGTCTCCTGGTACAAACTGCTGAACTATCGCCAGACATGGGCTTTCTTCTTCGGAAAGTTCATGACCGATGGTGTCTGGTGGTTTTTCCTCTTCTGGCTGCCCGCCTATCTGAAAGATCAGTATCAGATGACCGGCACACAGATCATGCTTCCGCTCTCCGTTCTCTATAGCATGACCATGTTCGGCAGCATCGGCGGAGGCTTTTTTCCGGTCTATTTCATGAATAAAGGCTACAAGCCATATGACGGCAGGATGCGCGCCATGCTCCTCATCGCCTTCATTCCGCTGGTTGTACTGGCAGCCCAGCCCCTCGGATCCATCAGTTACTGGATGCCGGTGTTGCTGATCGGTGTCGGCGCCTCTGCGCATCAGGCATGGAGTGCCAATATCTTCACCACCGTGAGTGATATGTTCCCCAAAAAGGCAGTCGGCAGCGTAGTGGGCATCGGCGGGATGGCCGGTGGCATCGGCGGTGTGATCGTCACCAAAGTGGGTGGTCGTTTATTCGACCATTACAAAGCTTTGGGTCATATTGAAACCGGCTACACCATCATGTTCACCTTTTGCGCTGTGGCCTACCTTATCGCTTGGGTGGTGATGAAGTCGCTCGTGCCCAAACACAAATTGATCACAGATCTCTGATCTGTATATCTTAAATTAAGAATCCCCTGTCTGTGGTTCAAAAGACCTGCAGACAGGGGATTTTTAATTTATTTTCCGGATCGTTGGCGTGATGGCCAATCAGGCACCGGGTGTGTTAGCGGGTGCAAATGCTTCGCGGATAAGTCCGGGCAAATCGTTGTCGATCATCCTTTCTGCCATGAGAATCATGTTATGAAACGCCTCGGCACCTGAGATGCCATGGCCGATGATGACGGGCTTCTCGACACCGAGGACGGGAACGCCACCATAGGTTTCATAGTTGAAGGTATCGAAGTATTCATCCCGGATGTTCCGACGTTTTACAATGTCGTACACGCTTTCCGCAAGTTTCAATACGACATTACCCGTGAAACCTTCACAGACCATGACATCAGCCTTGTCCATGAGGATGTCGCGGCCTTCGATGTTGCCAATGAAACGGATACCGGGGCATTCTTTCAGCAGGGGATAGGCTGCCTGGGCAAGGATATTTCCTTTCCCTTCCTCTTCACCTATGTTCAAGAGTCCAACCCGCGGATCTTCAATTCCCAGTATGTGTTTTACGAACAGGGTGCCAAGGGTGGCGAATTGGACGAGGTGTTCCGGTTTGCAATCCGCGTTGATACCTGCGTCCAGCAGAAATCCAAGGCTACCGTTTTCCCTGGGCATGTAGGCACCGATGGTGGGTCGGAGTATGCCAGGAAGCGGCTTGATGCTGAACATCGCACCGACCAGCATCGCACCGGTGTTTCCGGCACTGATAATGGCATCGATCCGGCCAGCTGCTAACAGAC
This sequence comes from uncultured bacterium, assembly GCA_903959965.1. GTDB lineage: Bacteria > Bacteroidota > Bacteroidia > Chitinophagales > Chitinophagaceae > Pollutibacter. The sequence continues at coordinate 1,949 of CAJBZC010000263.1, read as the reverse complement.
CGAAACCCACAGCGATGGAAGAAGATCTTTTCTCCTTCAAGGCCTTGGTGGGATGTTCATGCATGTCGATCGCTTCCGGGGCATGGACGATCGTCAGCTCATTTGTAGGAATGCCATGCGTCCTGAGCAGATCAGCGATAACGGTCTCATCACCCAGTAGTACTAGGCGATCCCCGCTGCCACCTGCATTCAGATAGCGCAACACACCCTTTACGGCCTCGAGTGGCGCGAAATCTCCACCCAGCATGTCCAATCCGATTTTCATCCTCTTGTGGTAGATTGGGGGTTATATAATAAACGACCAAGGGACGACATATGCCGTCCCATAGCCGGATACCGTATGTTGTCGGATCAATTGATAGGAGACTTCTCGGCCACTACTTTGCCCTTGTAGAAAAGTTTTCCTTCGCTCACATGGGCACGGTGACGAACATGCATTTCACCCGTGGTGCTGTCCTTGCTGAGGGTTATGGGATCCACTTTGTAATGGGTCCTTCTCTTCGCACTGCGCTGCTGCGAGTGTCTGCGTTTCGGATTTGGCATTATCTCTGATTTATGAATTCCTGAATTTATCGAGTCCTTTCCAGATGTCGGGTTTCATTTCCTGCTCCTCGGCCTGTTCTTCCATTTTTCTCAGAAGATCAAGCGCTGCAGGGTCACATTTCGGTTCTCCATCTTCATCCGGAGGACAGAAACGTTGGGCCGGAATGCTCAGCAGGGTGAATTCGTAGAGCCAGTCTTCCACATTCAGGTGACTTTCTGTCCTCGAAATGTAGAATAAGTCCGGGTCCTCATCCATCTCGTTCAACCTGTCGGGGTCGTCAGCCATCTTCACCACCAGGCGGAACTCATCCCACAGATCCACCGTCAGCGGATTTCCACACCGGTCGCAACTGATCTCTGCCTCACCTCCGATTTCAAAACATAACTGCATGAATGCGGTGTGCTTGTCGAGTACCAGCCTGACTTTCGCCCTGATCGAGGAGAACTCCTGCTCGGGTCTATCTGTAAAGAACTTGTCTCCCACCTCATATTCGTACACATGCTCCCCCGGTTTCAGACCCACGAATGGTATATCGTAATCTCTGTGGCCGGACATGCGTATTTGAATTGAGGTGTGCAAAGGTATGATTTTTTCCACAACTGAAAAATATCGGAGCAACAACAACTTATTGATCTATTCTCAGGGAGCATTTACCCGCATGAAGCTCGCTGGACGACAGTTTCAATGCATTGTCTTTTTCAAACATCGAATAAAGTTTTGCTGTAAAATTGTACCTTGTTTTTTCACGTACAACCTATTTAAACACTCATCATGCAAAAATTTTGGGCATTGATCCTACCCATCGTTTTTTGGACTGTGTTGTTTTTTTTCCTTAGATTTCCTTTCAACAGCTTTCCCATTGGTTCCGATCTAGAACCATTTCTATTCAGTTTCACTGCGTTAGGTTGGATGTTTGGAGTGATCTATCCGGTGAAGAGGGTTCGTCTACTTTTGCAGCAGCGCCGCGGTCGCCTGCTTTTAGGGCTTGGTTTTCTGGCTTTCTTCCTGGCGGGGGCCTATGCATTTCATTTGATATCCCGATCCTATCGATTGTATACCATTTTGACCGAAGAGCAACCCTCTTTTACAGGAGAACGTCTGCGGCAGTCGGATCTAAAATATGGATACAGGCATCTGCCCAACGTCCTTTCAATGGACCTCAAAATGCCGGGCGACACGGTTTTTGTATATACTGACAGGGATGGTTTTCGGGTGCGTGGGGTTGATACTGCTCGTGTCAACAAACCAGGGGAGATAGATGTATTATTTTTAGGATGCTCCTTTACTTATGGAGAGATGTGCAATGCGGATTCGATCTTTTCGGACCGGACCGGCATGTCGGCCAATCTCCGGACGATTAACGCTGGAGTCAGCGGATGGGGGCTCTCACAAATGTGGCTGGCAG
>CAJBZC010000262.1 GCA_903959965.1 uncultured bacterium | reverse complement strand
TGCTGCGGATGCAAAGGCTGCGGCGACATCGCCGTTTTTCCTGCGGACCGTCACTTTCTCGGCATCGAGCATTTCCTTTTGCAGCCGTTCGTGGTCGGCTGTACTCTCCAGGGCGGGGCCTTCCGACTCGTATTCGACCACCAATTCCTTGCGAGCCTTCAAGACCTCCCAAGTGGATTTACCAACCACAGCTACATAATTCTTGAAACGAACCACATCAATGATCCCCGGCATTGAACGGGCCTTTGTGTCATTGACAGACTTGATGCGGGTGCCGAAGGCGGTGGGCCGCTGGATCATGGCAAACACCATGCCTTCCCGGACGAAATCCATGCCGTAGATGCCCTTACCGGTGACGATGTCTTTATTGGCGACATTTCGCAAGGGCCGGCCGATCAATTTGAAATCTTTCTTATCCTTCAGCTTCACTTCAGCGGGCAGGGTCATGGCGGCGGCCTCTTCGGCCAGGGCGCCATAATCCAGACTCCGTTTGGATGGCTTGTGAAACACCGTGTTCAATTCCGTCGTGCACTCGGATTCCGGAACGCCCCAGCGTTTTGCTGCCGCGGCGACCAGGAGATGGCGGGCCGAGGCTCCTGCCTTGCGCAGACGCATCCATGAATGGGGGATGGCCCCGCTTCCACCGGTGAGTTGTCGGTCGAAACGCTTGGTATCGAGGGGTGCCTGAAGTACCTTGACTTTTTTCCAGTCAGCATCGAGCTCTTCCGCCACGATCTGGGCGAAGGATGTCATGATGTTCTGTCCGAGTTCAGGATTCGGCGACCAGATGGTGACGATCCCATCTGTTCCAACGGTCAGGTAGCTGTTAAACGTGGTTGCCGCAGCGTCTGCAGCGTTGATGACCGAAGGCATCTTGGCCTTGACGGTATCCCAGCGAAAACCGATCATCAGGCCTCCGCCTGCCATCGCAACATTCCGGATGAATGACCTGCGAGAATCTTGTTTTGCGTCCATATGCTTAAGCTTGTGGATGATTTGGATTGAAATAAATAGGAATGATTAAATCCCGGGCCCTCATTTCTTCTTCTTTTTGGCGGCAGCAAGTACGCCCTGCCTGATCCGGTGATAGGCTCCGCAACGGCAGATGTTGCCATGCATGGCTTCCATCACCTGTTGTTCGGTGGGATTGGGATTGCGGGCAAGGAAGGCGGCGGCGGTCATGATCTGACCGGCCTGACAATAGCCGCATTGCGGCACATCTTCCTCATCCCATGCCTGTTGCAAGGGATGATCTCCCTTTGCGCTGAGGCCTTCGATCGTGGTAACCTTGGATGCACCTATGGCCGACACGGGCAGCAGACAGGATTTCACCGCACTGCCATTGAGATGTATCGTACAGGCACCGCATTGCCCCATCCCGCATCCGAACTTGGTACCGGGCAATCCGAGATGATCGCGTAATACCCAAAGCAAGGGCGTGTCTTCTGCGACATCCACCTTTTGTTCCTTACCATTTACCATCAACTTGTAAACAGGCATAACCTTATATTTAAGGATTCTGTGAAAAAGCCGGTCGACAGACCTTCTTTACGACAACTCTAATTTAAGAAAGGATGTTGATACTACGTATTTCTTTACCTTGTAATCATAAAAGATAAACCATCATGTTCAACCGTTTGAAAATCATGACCGGCCGTTTGACCCTGACGCAACTGGTTGCCGGAATGTTCGCCTTCGGCGCACAGGCGCAGGATGCCTCGCCCTTGATTCCTCGTCCCCAGCTTGTCACTTCCATGCAGGGATCCTTCACCATTAATGCATCCACAACTATTGTTCACGCCGCGGGGCAACAGGTCGCCCTGGCTACGGCAGAATATCTCGCTGGTTTGCTCAGACCTTCTACCGGTTTTCCTCTCCCTGTTGGGACGACCTCGTCTGCTGCAGGGAATCAAATCCGACTGGAACTGGTGGCCAAGGATTCCTCACTGGGAACTGAAGGTTACCATCTTTCCGTCACATCCCGGGGCGTTGTGCTGAAGGCAGCAAGACCGGCAGGCTTGTTCTATGGAGTTCAAACCCTTCGTCAGCTGTTACCGGCTGCGGTGGAAGCTTCGACCCCGCAATCGTCGTCATGGACGATCCCCGCACAGCAGATCCGCGACCGGCCTGAATATGGATTCAGGGGCGCCATGCTGGACGTTGCCCGTCATTTCTTCGGGGTGGCGGATGTAAAGCGATTCATCGACCTGATCGCCGCCTACAAAATGAACATCCTGCACCTGCACCTGAGCGACGATCAGGGCTGGCGCATAGAGATCAAGTCATGGCCGAAACTGACTGAGATCGGGGGTTCCACCCAGGTCGGCGGCGGCAAGGGCGGTTTCTACACACAGGAACAGTATAAGGAGATCGTATCCTACGCAGCCTCCAGGCATGTGACTGTCATCCCTGAGATCGACATGCCGGGTCATACCAATGCGGCCATCGTTTCCTATCCGGAACTCAACTGCCGCGATACGGCGCATGCCCTGTACACCGGTACCGCCGTAGGTTTCACCACCTTCTGTACCAGCCGTCCGGGCACCTACACTTTCATTGATGATGTCCTGCGTGAGCTGGCAGCCATCACACCCGGTCCCTGGCTGCATATTGGTGGCGATGAAAGCCATGTAACTCCGAAGGCTGACTACATCCAGTTCATGAACAAGGTACAACCCATCGTGTCAAAATACGGAAAACAGGTCATCGGCTGGGACGAGATTGCACATGCCGACCTGCAAAAAAACACCGTCGTTCAGTACTGGGCCGATGCCGGCAATTCGAAGATGGCCGTGAAGAAAGGCGCGAAAGTGATCATTTCGCCGGCTAAAAAGGCTTACCTGGACATGCAGTACGACAGCACGACCCGCCTTGGACTACATTGGGCGGGTTTTGTGGAGGTGGACAATGCCTATGAGTGGGATCCTGCCACGCTGGAGCAAGGTATCGGCCGGAAAGACATCCTCGGTGTGGAAGCCCCGCTATGGACAGAAACGATCATCACGATGGATGATATAGAATACATGGTGTTCCCCCGCCTGCCAGGCATTGCCGAGATCGGCTGGACAGTACCTGCGTTGCGTGACTGGAAGGATTATAGGGATCGATTGGGCAAACAGAGCGATCGTTTCCGTGCCATGGGGATCGATTATTATCCTTCTCCCAAGGTGGACTGGAAGAAATAAGTCAACACTTCCGGATATAAATACAAAG
>CAJBZC010000261.1 GCA_903959965.1 uncultured bacterium | reverse complement strand
GATGTTTATTTACGCAAACGTTCCCGAATTTAGCGTATATTTTCAGTACTAATAACCTTCGGAGGACACCGCAGAAACTGCCATGAGATACGAAGCCGTCACCATCAGGGATATCGCACAGGCGCTGGGTCTTTCGACCTCCACGGTCTCCCGTGCACTGCGTGACAGCCATGAGATCAGCACCGAAACCAAGCGTCGGGTACTGGAGCATGCGCGCAGCATCAACTATCAGCCCAACCCGATCGCAGTGAGCTTGCGGGAACGCAAGAGCCGAAGCATCGGCATCATCGTTTCCGAGATCGCGAATCGTTTTTTCTCCGAGATCATCAACGGTGTGGAGTCGGTGGCGATCGACCGTGGATACAACGTGATCATCGCACAAAGTCTCGAATCGGCGGAACGCGAACTTCGGCAGATACAATTCCTGACGTCCAGATCCATTGACGGTCTGCTGGTATCGGTGAGCAATGAAACTGAAGACACCAGCCTTTTCAAGGAGCTCCATCAGAAAGGCCTGCCTATCGTCTTTTTCGACCGCGTAGTGCAGGACATCGACACGCACAAGGTGATCGTGGACAATACACTCGGAGCTTTTGATGCCACGGTACATCTGATCAGAAAAGGGTATCGCCGCATCGCGCTGGTCACGAATGTAGAAGGGTTGTCGATCACCAAGGAAAGAGAGGCAGGATATCGTGCTGCTATGCATAAACACGGGATTCCGGTGGATGATGCATTGATCCGGCATACGCGTCCGGGTGGTCAGGCGGAGCCGGAGGCCGCAGCCATCATGTCTTCGCTGATGGGGCAGGAAGATCGACCCGATGCCATCTTCGCAACGTCCGACCGGCTCACGACAGGCTGTCTGCGCTATCTAAAGAAGCATAACATTCAGATACCGGATGAAATGGCATTGATTGGATTTTCGAATTCCGAGATCACGGAGCTCCTGGATCCGCCGCTGTCGATTGTTCGTCAGCCTGCTTTTGAAATGGGTACCACGGCGATTCAGATGCTTTTGGAACTTATAGAGAGTAAGCGACCCGTCACTCAATTTCGGACACAGGTGCTGGCGGCGGAGCATGTATTCAGACAGTCTACACAGTCGCGGGACACGGAACGTGTGAAGCTACGCTGATCATCCCCCTTCATGTTCATATTTTCCATCTCCGTCATTGCGGCTCGTCCTGTATTTTCTGGGGGATACGCCGATGATCTTTCGAAATCTTTTGGAGAAATAATAAGGATCCTCGAAGCCCATGCTAAAGGCGATGTCTTTGATCGACCGATCGCTGAAATCCAACAGCTGACAGGCTTTCTGCATTTTCATCTGCAGGAAGTAATCAATGGGAGCATATCCCGTCTTCTGCTTGAACAGGTTTGAAAAACGGGAAACCGAATAATTGTAGGTCTTACTCAGACTGATCAGCGAGATGTTATCGTTGATATGTTCCTGCATGTAATGGATGGCGCTGTCGACGCAGTCGAGCCGATCCGTTGAGGCAGATGCATAATGACGCTTATTGTAGATGAACAACGTGAGGAACTGCGACAGACTCATGTTGGCGAACAACAGGTTGTCGATGCTATAACCGAGTTCGAGTGTTTTGTAGATCTTCTGGAATACCGGGATGATCTCGCCCGTATTGCGCACCAACTCCGGTTTGAAATTCTTCTGTACTTCCTGCACGTCGTTGAAGGCGGCGAGTGCCTCTCCGCCGAAATGCACCCAGTAGACGCCCGTTGATCCATACCTCAGCGTTCTTATGCACGCCGTCAAATTCGATCGACACCAACGCATGCTCCGCACTCTTCGGAAGCCGAAAGACCTTGCGATACCACCCGATCCCCCCGGGCAATGCCCCGCCCTGGTTCGTGGCAGGATGTACGGCGAAAAAATCCGATTCGATGCTCCAATCATGCGGCAGACGAACAGACCGCCACACCTTAGGGTATCCTTTACCGCTAGTATTTGTATCCGCACCCGGAAGGAATGACCAGTCATGGTCGAATGGGATCACTCGCCACGACTGTGCCGATGCACCCGGCGAAAAATTTAGCAGGATGCCCAACAGCGCAAGTATCGCCAGTCGGTTACAGTTACGCATCACAGGGAGATCATCGCTTTAATGACACCAGTCGCAGGATTGAGCCATTCCGAAAAACAGGCCGCAGCCTCCGAAAAATCGACGCGGTGCGAAATGAAAGTGGCCGGATCCACGAGCCCTCGAAGCATGCTGTCGATCACGTGATCGAAGTCGGCGCGGGTAGCATTACGACTGCTCATCAGCGTGCCCTCCCGCTTGTGGAACTCAGGATGACTGACGGCAACCTCGCCCTTCTGTAAGCCAACCAGCACATACCGGCCGGCATGCGACATGTACGAAAATCCCTGCAGGATAGCGTTTCGATTGCCCGTCGCATCGATCACCACCGAAGGCATATCACCATTCGTGATCTCCTTCAATCGGGCGTATACATCCTCGCGTCCGCCATGGATCACATGCCCGACACCCAAACGCTCACGACAAAAATCCAATCTCGTATCGTTGATGTCCAACGCAATGACCTGAGCCCCGGCGATGCGCGCAAACGCCATCAAACCAAGTCCGATCGGACCGGCCCCGACGATCAATACAAACTCACCAGGCTGCACATCCGCCCTTCTGATACCATGCGCCCCGATCGCAAGCGGTTCCACCAACGCCAGCTCGTCAAACGACATGCCAACTCCGGAAACCAGTGATGCCGCCGGCACGGCGATATGCGTACGCATCCCCCCGTCAATGTGCACGCCGTACACTTTCAGGGATGCACAACAATTGGTCCGACCCGACCGACATGCGATGCAATGGCCGCAATGGAAATAAGGGATCAGCGTGACCGGATCCCCGGTCTTCCATCCTGTATGCCCATTCGGATCCGCAATCTCGCAACCGAGCTCATGACCAAGAATCCGGGGATACGAGAAATAAGGCTGTGTGCCCTCATAGGCATGAAGGTCGGTTCCGCAAACACCGATGCGCCGCACCCTCAACAACACTTCATCAGGCGAAGGTGTCGGGAACACTGTCTCCGCATACTCAAAGCGCCCGGGCTCCTGACAGATCAATGTGTTCATATTTATTTCCGCAGATGATTCAAAAAATTGATCAACGAACGATGGGCTTCAAACTGCCATCAAAGGTGTATGTGCCGCCCTTTTTCGTGCTCGCCACCCTGGCCGATAGGCCGCCATACCTCAGATGCAATGGCATGCCCGCCTTCGACCGAACGGTTATCCGCTTGAGTTTCCCTCTCTTCCAGGACAAGTCCAGCTCAAAACCGCCGCGGGCACAGAAGCCTTTGACCATGCCTTCCGGGAGTGCTGAAGGCAAGGCCGGTAGCAGGTCGATCGGTCCAAGATGACTCTGTACAAGCAGTTCACCAATGCCGGCCGCCCCGCCAAAATTTCCATCGATCTGGAAGGGAGGATGCGCATCGAATAGATTGGGATAGCTACCCGCACCCTCCTTCGACGGACTCAGCAGCATCTGGATCAGCTGATAAGAATGATCCCCATCGAGGAAGCGCGCCCAGAGATTGATCTTCCAGCCCAGGCTCCATCCCGTGGCCGCATCTCCACGGTAAATGAGCGACTGCCTGGCTGCCTTCAAGAGATCCGGTGTCTGCTCCCAGTTGATCTCGCTGCCTGGATATACAGCCCAGAGATGCGAAACATGCCGGTGCTTATTGCTCGAATCATCCACATCCTTCGTCCATTCCTGAAGCTGTCCGAGCCGACCGATGCGGTTGGGCTCGATACGTGACGCTTTCGCCAGCAGATGACGGCCGAGATCTGCATCTACGTTGAGGATGCTACTCGCCGCAGCCACATTTCGGAACAGATCGCGGATGATCTGGTGATCCATTGTCGGACCGGCCACCAATCCGCCCTGCTCCGGCGAATTCGACGGTGTGCTGATCAACAGCCCGGTCTTCGGATCGGGGATCAGGAAATCATCGAAGAAAAAGGCCGATTCTTTCATGACCGGATAAGCCCTTGTCCGAAGGAAATTGGTATCCCGTGTATATAGAAAATGCTCCCAGAGATGCTGACAGAACCAGGCACCACCGGTCACCCAGATGCCATGATTCGCAGCGTTGATCGCCGCCGTCCCCCGCCACAGGTCTGTATTGTGATGCATCACCCAGCCACGTGCCCGGTAATATTCACGCGCCGTCACCCGTCCAGCCTCCGCCACTTCCTCCGTCATCTTGAAAAAAGGCTCATGCATCGAGGAGAGATTCAGCATCTCCGCGGGCCAGTAATTCATCTCGGCGTTGATATTGGTCGTGTACTTGCTGCCCCAGGGCGGCGATAGCAGGTCGTTCCATATCCCCTGGAGATTGGCCGGTCGCGTTCCAGGACGGGAGGAAGATATGAGCAGGTAGCGCCCGTATTGAAGGTACAGGGCCACAAAAGACGGATCCTGCACCCCGGCGAATTCATTGATGCGCCGGTCCGTTGGCAGCTCGGCCTGCGACGTGCGTCCCAGATCGATCGAAAAGCGGTCGAAATGCGTACGATACTCCCGCACATGCGCCGCCCGGATGGTCGGCCAGGCCTGTCCCGCCAATGCTTTCCACGCCGTGTTGATATTGGTCATCGGATCACCCGACACATTCTTATGGTCAATGTAATTCGTGCCGGCCGCCAGCTGCAGTTCAGCGGCGCGTGCGCCTTCAACCACCAACCGCCCGTCACGGACACTCACCCGACCACCGTCCGTCTTCACCCTCAGCTGCAAAATCCCCCGCAGTGCACCGCCCTTCACCTGCACATTGAGCTCGATGGTTTGCACATCCACCTGACGCACCGTGTAACCCTTATGCGGACTCTCCAGCGATGCCGTAAACCCAAGCGCACCGGGCTTGTCGGCCGATAACCGAACGATCATCGCCTGATGAGGATGACTGACCAGATACTCCCGCGAATAGGTCACACCACCGGAGCGATAGGTTGTCTTGGCTACCGCCTCGGAGATATCCAGCGAACGTCGATAGGCACTGCTATCAACATGATCGAAATCCATATACAGATCCCCAAAAGGCTGATAGCTGGCCTGATAGAAGCCGACAGCCGGCGGATCATCGTGCTGGATCAGATATTTCCACTGACCCTGAATGGAGATCTTCTTAGATTCATTTTCCCCGACCGGATAAAGACCGATCTGCCGATTGGTTTCTTTGTATCCGGCCAGTCCGCCCTTGTTTTCATAATTGATCACCTGAATGGCGATGACATTGCGACCGGCTTTGAGGACAGCGGCCGGAACCCAGTAACGACGTGGGCTTTCACCATCAACGCCACCCACCAGACTGCCGTTCACCCAGGTCCTGTCACGACTATGTATTCGGTTCAGATCCAGCTCCAGATCCTTACCCTGCCAGTCAGCCGGCAATTCGAAACTCGTCCGAAACCATACCGCACCATCCAAG
>CAJBZC010000260.1 GCA_903959965.1 uncultured bacterium | reverse complement strand
CCTGATTGCCACGGCCGGTTACCGTTTCTTTCTGTCAGATGATGTCACCCTGCTTCCTTCAGTTATGACCCGGTATATCGCATCTATGCCCTTGTCATTGGATGTTAATCTCAAGGCTCAGTACCGGGACAGATTATGGGTCGGTGGTAGTTTCAGACGATCGGAGGGCTTTGCGGGAATGGCAGGAGTGAACATTTCTCAAACCTTTAATGTCAGTTATTCTTACGACCTCAATAACTCCAGGTATTTATTGGGTACGATGCACCGCGGTTCTCATGAGATCGTGCTCGGTTTTCTGCTGAACAATAAGTATGCTGACATGTGCCCAAGAAATGTTTGGTAGTATAATCCTTCCTTTTTCCACTGTAACAGTTGCGTTTAAAGCATTTAGGGGCTAATCGAAATCTAATCAGGATAGGGATTATACATACGATCTGATATTGCATCAGGTGAGCTTCATCATTCATCATTTCATATTCCTTGCCTTGCCATCTTTCGTGTAAACATGTCGAGCGGGTATAGTATCTGCTCATAGTTACCACTACACGACAAATACCCAGCCTCGATTATCACCCAGATAATTGAAAAACATCAAGTTCAAAAGTGCTTTAGCATTTATACCCGAATTGAATACATCTTGCCAGCGGGGTAAGGCCATAAATAAAGGCCGGTGACTAATGTCTCCGGCCTTTATATGGTTAACTATGTAGTAAATCAGTTCAAACGGTACTGGGCAGTGGTAACTTCCTGGGATTTATTGACAGGTGTTGTCTTGTTTTCAATCCGCTTGACGGCATCCGCATCCTTTTGTCCTCCCACCTGAGCCAGGGTTGGTGCAATAACGAGGGATACAATGGACATCAATTTGATCAGAATGTTCATGGAAGGGCCAGAAGTATCCTTAAAAGGATCTCCAACAGTATCTCCTGTGACGGAGGCCTTATGGGGTTCTGATTTCTTGTAGAAGATTTCACCATTGATCTCTACGCCTTTCTCAAAGGATTTCTTTGCATTGTCCCAGGCACCACCTGCATTATTCTGGAACATGCCCATGAGAACACCGCTTACGGTTGCACCTGCCAGAAATCCGCCCAGGGCTTCAGGTCCCATGAGGAATCCCATGACAATGGGGGAGATTATGGCGATCGCACCAGGCAGCATCATCTTCTTGATGGAGGCTTCAGTGGAGATGGCAACACATTTGTCATATTCTGGTTTGCCTATGCCTTCCATGATACCAGGTATAGTTCTGAACTGGCGACGAACTTCCTCCACCATTGACATGGCTGCTTCACCCACGGCCCGTATAGCCAGTGCAGAGAAGATGAAGGGCACCATAGCGCCAACAAATAGTGAGGCAAGTACATCTGCCTTGTAGATATCGATGCCATCAATCTTAGCCACGCCAACAAACGCAGCGAATAATGCAAGAGCTGTCAATGCAGCAGAGGCGATGGCAAATCCCTTACCGGTAGCAGCCGTGGTATTGCCTACGGCATCGAGAACGTCTGTTTTTTCGCGCACTTCTTTGGGGAGTTCGCTCATTTCAGCGATACCACCTGCGTTGTCTGCAATCGGACCAAATGCATCAATGGCCAACTGCATAGCCGTGGTAGCCATCATACCCGCGGCTGCAATGGCTACACCATACAGACCAGCGCATTCGTATGAACCCCATATACCGCCTGCAAGAACAAGAATTGGGAGGAAAGTGGATTCCATACCCACGGCAAGACCTCCGATCACATTGGTGGCATGACCGGTACCAGATTGACGAACAATCGACAATACCGGACGCTTACCCATAGCGGTATAGTACTCGGTGATGATGCTCATTAATGTACCAACCACCAAGCCAACAGCAATTGCACCGAGAACGCCCCATTTGGTGAACTCGAGGCCGCGCAGGATCATGCTATCCGGGAGTAAATAGTTAACGAGTACAACGGATGCCACGGCAGTCAGAACGATGGAACCCCAGTTACCGAGATTCAGTGCTTTCTGAACATTCGTTGTACTAATACCTGCGCTGTCACTTACTTTGACAAACCATGTTCCGATGATGGAGAAGATGATACCCAGGCCTGCTATCAGCATGGGCAGCAGGATAGGGGCCATGCCTCCGAATGCGTCATTAGAAATGGTTTCCTGACCGAGTACCATGGTGGCCAGCACCGTGGCCACATATGAACCGAACAGGTCAGCACCCATACCAGCTACATCGCCCACGTTGTCTCCTACATTGTCTGCGATGGTTGCAGGGTTCCTTGGGTCATCTTCAGGAATTCCGGCTTCCACTTTACCCACCAGGTCAGCACCAACGTCGGCCGCCTTAGTATATATGCCTCCGCCAACACGGGCAAACAACGCAATCGATTCCGCTCCGAGAGAAAAGCCAGTCAAGACTTCAATGGTTTGGAGCATCTCATGGGAGTTCACAGCGGCATCAGGTGCAAAAATCATTTTAAGGATAATGAACAAACCACCAAGTCCGAGCACAGCAAGACCTGCAACGCCCAATCCCATGACCGCACCACCGGTAAAAGACACCTCCAATGCACGGCTCAGACTTGTTCTCGCAGCTTGAGCCGTCCTAACATTTGCTTTAGTCGCTACCTTCATGCCAATATAACCAGCGGTGGCGCTGAATACAGCACCGATGATGAAAGCAATCGAGATGGCCCAGTGAGAAGAAGGATTGGCCGAAGCCATTACCGCCAGCAGGATAGATACTAGGGCAACGAAGTATCCGAGAATCCTCCACTCAGCCTTCAAAAAGGCCATAGCCCCTTCAGCAATATAAGTGCTGATTTCCTTCATTCTGTCATTTCCGGCATCTTGTTTGGACACCCAGTTGAATTTCCAAAGCGTGTACACCAGACCGAGCACACCCATGGCTGGAATCAAATAGATAATGTTACTCATAAACGGTTTTATAATGAACAGACTTTCATTCGTACGTAAAAGTATCTTTAACAATAAGGCGGCAAAAATAGGCTATTCAGCCTAAATTCACAATCGTCGGACATCTATTTTACTATGTCCGTCAATTCTTTGTATGCTTCTCCGATCAAATCCGGCAGGTCTCCTGCCACCATCGATTCTTCGCCGAAACGAGCGGATGCCAAATCACCCGCCCGCCCATGAAGATAAACACCCAAGCGTGCCGCCGCTAAAGGATCATATCCTCTTGCCAAAAGTCCCAGGATCATGCCCGTTAGCACGTCTCCTGAACCTGCCGTCGCCAAACCTGCATTTCCAGACATATTTATGAAGCAACCGCCATCAGGTCCGATGACCCGGGTGTTCTTCCCTTTCATCACGAGGATGATCCCGAATCTACGCGATACCTCTTCAGGTTCAGTGGACAGACCGAACAATCTTTGATATTCCGCCGCATGAGGTGTCAGAATAGTCATCGGCGGTATAGTCGACATCAGTTTCTGTCCGGCTTTCGCCAATTGATTGAGGCCATCCGCATCAAGGATCAGCGGCTTTCCGCATTTAAATAACGTACTTATCAGCCTTTCATTGTCAAATCGCAAACCTATTCCGGGGCCGTATGCCAATGCATCGTAATGCCCTGAAACAACCATTGAAAACCATTCCTTATACTCGGAAATCTGAAAAACGGCTTCCGGTAATACGCCTTGAAGGATTGGGTAACCGGATGGTTCGGCAAAGACGGTTAACTTACCAGCACCGCTTCTCATGCAGCCACGAGCCGACAGCATGACTGCCCCGAGCATTCCATATGACCCGGCGAGCAGGGCGGCATGTCCCATGTCTCCCTTGTGGACTTCCGCAGCACGGGGTCTGCATAGTTGTGCAGCTTCATTTCGATCTGTATGTTTTGGTGTTTTATTCATAGGGTGCAAGCCTGGGATGTTTGCATTCATTCGGGATCTTCCATGGCGTAACCATATCCCGGGAATTCCGAATAGATTTTTTTTACGTCATAGATTCTTCTGTTATATCGATTACCCAATACAATTACAGCAGCAGAATCAAGTGGAAACCTGGAGAAGACAGTATTGTTGCCATGCCACCAACCGTTATGGTAGATGATCTTTCTGCCACCACCATGATCGATCAGCCTCCAACCAAGTCCATAGTTGCGTGTGCCATGACGCTCGAAACTATAACCACGGTAGGCCTCTGCGAGTGATTCATCTGAAAACATTCTGCCATTGTACAGCGACTGATCCCACTTGAGCAGATCCCGAGGAGTGCTGTAGATATTCTTGTCGCCATAAACCCGGTCAAGGAACATCATAGGCTCACGGTGTCCATAGGCATTGAACGATGGAATGGCACTTTGATCATGCATTGCTGTATACACATATGTATCATCCATGCCCAAAGGTTGAAAGAATGTTTCTTTCATAAAAACTGGAAAGGGCTTGCCGGTAACCCGCTCTACAATAAGTGCGAGGAGTGCGTAATTCGTATTGCTGTAATTGAAACGGCGGTTCGGCCTACCAATATCGAGTTTATTACGAAGGTCCCTGATGGTGAGCAGGATATCCTCATTTTTCACATGCACCCGTTGATTCCAACCGATGGATTCCATGAAATGTACGTAATTCGGCAGGCCGCTTCTATGATTTAACAGATGACGAACCGTAACATCAGGCAAAGGAAACTCCGTAAGATAAGTGGAGACAGCATCGTCGAGTTTCAGTCTGCCATCCTCGCTTAATTTTAGTACGGCCATGCCCGTAAACGTCTTGCTGACTGATGCCAGATGCACAGAACTCGTGCTGTCCATGAGCGGTCCTCCTGTCAGAAATTCCCTGCCTCTGTAACGTTCAAAAATGATGCATCCCTTATAGGAAACCAACATGCCTCCATTAAAACCGGATCTTGACAATAAATGATTATAGTATTGTTCCGCTGCCCTGGTGATCTTTTCGGCGGATCGCTTATCTCTTTCCGTCAACAGTTTCTTATCGGAATATGCTAGTTCGGGGGCGCTTCCCACTTCAGGCTCATTACTGGCCGGATGGTCTGATTTGCAGGCGAATAACAGGAAAAAGGCCGATATGATGAGAAGAGGATATTGCATTCCAATGACACCATCTACTGTTAGCAAAGGGATAAAGTTATTACTTTCGCTAAAATTCATCGTAAAAAGCACATGAGCCAACGAAAAGATACGAGTTACCCTAAAGAAAAGATCAAGATCCTGCTCCTGGAGAATATCAGCGAAACGGCAGTCAGACAATTCAAGGATGCAGGTTATATCGACATCAAAAGGGTATCCGGGGCCTTGGGAGAAGAAGAACTTATTGGGGAAATCGGGGATGTTCATCTACTTGGTATTAGATCCAAGACCCAGGTGACGGCTCGCGTGCTCGCTCATGCCAAGAAACTTCAGGGAATAGGATGCTTCTGCATTGGAGTGAATCAGGTCGATCTGAAAGCGGCAACTCAACAGGGTGTAGCTGTTTTCAATGCACCCTACAGCAATACCCGATCGGTGGCCGAACTGGTCATAGGCCTTTCCATTATGTTGATCCGTCGCATACCCGACAAGAACAGGGCGGCACACGACGGCATTTGGATGAAAGAGGCCAAGGGCAGTTACGAATTGCGTGGAAAGACCATAGGTATCATCGGTTATGGAAACATCGGATCTCAAGTCAGTGTGTTGGCTGAAGCCATCGGAATGAAAGTCAGATTTTACGATGTGGTCACCAGACTTCCGCTCGGCAATGCAGAATCCACCCGTTCACTCAAAGAACTTGTTTCTTTATCTGATATCGTTACCCTCCACGTTCCTGAAACAGGCCAGACAAAAAATCTGATCAACAAAAGCAACATCAAGCATTTCAAGAAGCGCATGGGCGCGGCAACCTTCGGGCAGCTAGAGGCAGCCAAAGACCGCCGCCGCGCACCCGCCCCGGCGTAACCGTCCGCAGCCCCGGTTACGTTTCACCAATCCACT
>CAJBZC010000259.1 GCA_903959965.1 uncultured bacterium | reverse complement strand
TGGAATGCGATCTCAGTGAATCCATCCGTGATGATCTTCATCGCATTTGAAACCGAAGTGTGGATGGAGGTAGCCAGATCCAGAGGTGCCGGCCATGAAATGAGTGCCTCAGATCCAATGACGATCACCCTGCGATCAGGATGCCATATGGATGACGACCAAAGCCATGTATTTCTTTCATTGAATTCGACACCATGAATGATCAACAGCTCTAATTCAGGGTCGCACATTAGGTCATATGCTTCGGGATGGCCCGCATATCCGAAGACCCCGCAACGAAGTGTTTCGTCAAAATCAGCCAGGTATCCTGACGATTCCATGGTGGCTATGACGGGGATACGGTATGCTCCGGTTATGGACTGCCAGGTCTTAAGGTCAGCGGGGGGGATGTCTTTCCCGATCCAAAGCGCCGCCTTTGAAATGCTCCGATGTCCTGTATCCGAATTACAGGATTTTTTCTCAAACAAGTGAATAAGGTGCTGTTCGGTAAAGTCCTTCAATTCAAACCCAGGATCTGGTTCTGGCATATCCGTCATCGCCAGATCACAGGGAATGGACAAATGCATTGGCCTGGATTTTCCGGAATCAATGTGGCCTTTGAAGGATCTGCAGGCCTTAATGAGATCGGAGGGCTGGCTGATCTGAAAAGAAAGGCAGCCTGCGGCCTCAAACATACGACGGACAAATGATCCGTCGGGTCCATTATGCTGAAAAGCGCCCATCCCCTGCAGGAACGTAGGTACTTCTCCCGTGATAAAGATGATTGGTGCTCGATCGGCTGCGGCGGTCATCGCTGCCGTGATCATATTCCCTGCTCCGGGGCCACCGATCGACAGCGCTGCTGAAGGCTTTCCTGAGGACCTGCATGCTCCGTCGGCCATGAATGCCGCACCCGCTTCATGAACAGCCATGAAACAGGGCAGTCTCCTGTCTTGCAGCATCGCGTTCACGAGCCCGTCTATTTGCCCCCCGGGAACATAGAACACTTGCTGTACGTCCACGCACTCGAGTTGTGCCAACAGATGCACCGCCAAGGGGGCCTTACGCTGTTTTGCTGCTGTTCGGTGTTCAACATTCAAGGGTAGGGTACTTTGAGTAAAAGTATCATGGGATGAGAATAATTTCAATCCATTGAAGGAAGATACATCATATTTAAAGAAAGATTTAATGATTTTAAATTGGTATTCAGCTGTTTGTAAAAAATACCACATCATGATGTGGTTCCATTTATCGGAGAAATCTTTAGGCTGTTTATATAATGATCCTGATTTGAATCCCATTACACGTATGCAGGCCTGCCCATGCTTGAACATCTACCCGTTCACCGAGCGGTGCACTTTAACCGGAGGACTGGTGAAGGATCTCAAGCCCATTCACAATCATGAAAAGATCATTAGATTCCAGGGTGAGTCTTCGGTTTTAGCATCTATGTGATCAAGCAGATATGTAAAAAAACCTTAAAGTTTCAGGTTGATTTCCGAAGTTCCAGCATGTAACATTTTGTGTTATATCCATATGGGGCTTCATATTTGTTTCCTTGTCAAAAAATTTATAAAACATTTTAATACAATGTTTTAGGTGGAACATTTTCTGCAAAGACATTATTGTCCCCGCTTTAATTTGTATTCATCCCATTGTCTTAATTTCTTTATTATATCTGTAGAAGCCAGCGCCCTCTGATTGGCTTCTATGCCGAAATCCTACAGGACGATCCTGCCGATGGAGACGGCACAGTACCCCTCGACGGAGGCCTCTCGCTGCTGCTCGCAGCGGGAGCCGCCTATGGAGGCCGGAG
>CAJBZC010000258.1 GCA_903959965.1 uncultured bacterium | reverse complement strand
TACCAGAAAAACAACCATGCCGGACATAAGGTCCGACTTCAGAAACTTGAAAGTGATCATATTTTAAACGGCTTCTGCCTGAAGGGCATATTGGGAAGTTGGTACCTGATATTTTGTGGTCAGATCCATGAAGAAGTCAACTTCTCCGCTGGTTACATTATACATGCCCCCAACCAGACCGATATCACCGGACAGGAACATATCTTTTATGGTGGTGCTTCGGGTCAGGATCTCCTCGAGGCTGTTTTCTACATTGGAGTAGGCAACCGTGTCACCAAACCTGCAAGAACTGCCATTTTTCAACATGGCCTTACTGATGGCAGGTTGCATGCGTTGGAGCAATCCGGTGATATGCCCATCCCGAACACCCTTCTTGGCACTGTTGATGGCACCGCAGCCAGTGTGGCCGAGTACGACCAGCAGCTTTGATCCCACATATTTCAAGGCATATTCCAGGCTCGCCAAAATGTCATCGTTTACAATGTTACCTGCCACACGGATACTGAAAAGATCGCCCAGCCCCTGGTCAAAGATAAGTTCGATAGAGGTTCTGGAATCCATACAACTCAGGATGACGGCAAAGGGGTATTGTCCTTCCCTTGTTACATTCACCATTTCCAGGTGGTCATGATCCTTGTTAAGATTCGTGATGAATCTCAGGTTTCCCTCTTTCAGGATATCCAGGCATTTTTCAGGGGTGAGATTCTGCAGAAATTCCATGGAATGCTTTCTCATAACATACGATTTTATAGTAATAGACATTAGTTATTTTGGAGTTGACATACGTGTCACTCGTTTCCGTTTGTGGACAATAGAAAAAATTGAAATGGGCCCGTAGCGGGACGCTAGATCGACTGGAACAGCTCAGCAGACATTCGGGGGTGGAACCAGCAGCTCACCATGGTAAGCGCAGTAGGCGTCCTGCGCGATGTCGTGCATAGATGTCTTACCCGCCTCCGCAGACATGGCTTCCAATCCTTCATGATGATGAAGGTATTCTTCGTTGAAACCGTTGGATCCCTCAGATGCCTTTTCCTCTGAACCGCCTGTTTGCGGAAAACCGGCATCCTCAGCCTGAGCATCAAAGGGATTGGCACTGGCGGTGGATGACTGTTCGGATGTGCAGCCTGATCGGCTGTCGGCAATGAAAGGCAGGCTTACCGTCAGCCATAGTATGTTCATCATCATAAAAACGACGATGAACCCATTGATGTGACGGTTATATCTTCCGATCATGAAATTTCCAATTCAAATACTGACTATGCAGATAGTGACTATGCAAATTACAGATAAAATAAGGTAAATGCCAAGTCCAAAGTAACTTTATAGATTTTTTAAAATCCTTAACAATTTCCCATGTGGCAGGTTAGTCAGCCGGGATTTGGCTTGCATTCCACTCAATCCCTTAACTTGCCCCGGAAACTATCATCCAGATGAAACTATTACAGGACAGGGTGGCCATCGTGACTGGAGCTGCCCGAGGTATCGGAGAAGCCATCGCCCTCAAACTGGCGGAACACGGAGCACACATCGCTTTCACCTACGTTTCGGACAGCAGTGCCGAACGCGCAGCGTCACTCGTATCCCGACTGGGGAACATGGGTGTCAAGGCCCGCGCCTGGCAGACCAATGCCGGTGATTTTGCGGCTTCAGAGCTGTTTGTTAACGAGGTCTTGAAAGAGTTCGGCGCAATCGACGTATGCGTGAACAATGCAGGTATTTCTAAAGACAACCTTTTGTTGCGTATGACACCCGAACAGTGGGATGAAGTCATGGATGTCAACCTCAAAAGCGTCTTCAATATGACCAAACAGGTCATACGACCCATGATGAAGGCCCGCCGGGGATCCATCATCAACATGAGCTCCATCATCGGCATACGGGGCAATGCCGGTCAGTCGAGCTATGCCGCCAGCAAGGCAGGCATCATCGGATTTACCAAGTCTGTCGCCCACGAACTGGGAAGCAGGAACATCCGATGCAACGCCATCGCTCCGGGTTTCATCGAAACAGATATGACGCATTATCTAAAGGAAGGAGATGCAGCTAAGGCATTCATGGATAAAATTCCCCTGGGTCGCTTCGGCAGTGCGGAAGAAATCGGAAACGCCACGTTGTTCCTGGCATCTGACATGAGTGCCTATGTGACCGGGCAGGTGCTAAGTGTCTGCGGAGGACTGAACATCTGATAACGGGGGGGCATAAAATATTTGAAGCCGGACTTTCTTAAGAAAGTCCGGCTTCATGCTTAGGGTCATGGTTTAATATCATCAGGACATCGCAGACCGCTCATCAATCACCTGGCAGATGCGCCCGAAGATCTCCTCGATGGCGCCAACGCCTTCGATGGAGAGCGACTTTCCAAACTGAGCGTAATGGTCCGACACGGGTAGCGTATCCCGGCGATACACCGCAAGGCGGTTGCGCTGTACGTTTTCATCTGCATCATCACTGCGACCGGAGGTCTTGGCCCGGTTCAGCATACGCTCAATAAGTTCTTCTTCCGGAACCTGCAGCGCGATCAGGACACCAATCTCTGAGCCATGTTCCGCCAGCAGCTTATCGAGTGCCGCTGCCTGGGCCGTTGTGCGCGGAAATCCGTCGAACAGAAAACCCGGAACCCCCGGATTGGCTTCGATCGCACTGCTGATCATACCGATCACCACTGCGTCCGGTACCAACTGGCCCTGGTCCATGAGGCTTTTCGCTTCCATTCCGAGCGCTGTCTGCCGTGCGATCTCGCTGCGGAGCAAATCCCCGGTGGATAGATGCTTGAATCCGTACTTTGCTATGAGTTTTTCAGACTGAGTGCCCTTGCCACTGCCGGGAGGGCCGAAGAGAATGAGATTGAACATGTTGGTAGGGTTCCGTTCCTTTGCAACGGTGTTCAAATATACCGACATTTTCAATTTCCACAGTCCCGCTCTGTCTGTAAATCACGATCCTTACAGAACCTCTGAGCCGTTCAACTTGTTATGATGATATGAATATAAAATGCATACTCCTGCTCATGTTCGCATTCACGGGCATGAACTGCAGCTTTTCACAAACCGGATCAGAAAAAAAAAGGACCCCCATGCAGGACGAATCTAAAAAACCGGCCGTCTATTCCCGCAACGACACCGCAAAACTAGCCCTGCCGGATGCCGAATGGAAAAAGATGCTGACCCCGGAAATGTACTACATTGCCCGGCAGAAAGGCACCGAGCGACCCTGGACCAGCAAATTCGAGAAATTTG
Source organism: uncultured bacterium (assembly GCA_903959965.1). GTDB lineage: Bacteria > Bacteroidota > Bacteroidia > Chitinophagales > Chitinophagaceae > Pollutibacter. The sequence goes on along the minus strand of CAJBZC010000258.1, from coordinate 14,025 downwards.
ATGAAGTCGGCACCTACTACTGCGCCGCCTGCGGAAATCCGCTCTTCCTCAGCGACACCAAGTTCGACAGCGGCTGTGGATGGCCCAGCTTCTACCAGCCGGTGAAAAAGGAAAACATCATCTACATCGAAGACCGCTCACATGGAATGGTGCGTACGGAAGTGCAGTGCGGTCGATGCCAGGCGCATCTGGGGCATGTTTTTGATGACGGCCCTCCACCCACCGGACTTCGCTATTGCATCAACGGGGTCATTCTCGATTTCGAAAAGGCTAAGAAAGCTGAAGAGAAATACAAAAAAGGATGATATCCTGAATGAAACAGGGCTGTCAGCAACCTGACAGCCCTGTTTGCTTAACAAGACGAGATCTTTTACTGAGCAGCCTTCACTTCGTTCATCTGGATATTCAGGACCACATCCACGTTCTCGCCGACAACCAGCCCGCCGGCTTCCATCGCACGGTTCCATTTCAGGTTGTAATCGAAACGGTTGATGGTGGCCTTGGCCTTGAAGCCGGCCTTTTTGCCTCGTGGCGTGGCCTGTGTGCCGCCGAAGGTAACATCCCAGGTGATGGGTTTGGTCACATCACGTACGGTCATGTTGCCAATGAGCTGGAATTTATTGCCGCCCAGCGCTTTCATGGACGTACCCTCGAATTTGATGGAGGGGAATTTCTCCGTGTTGAAGAAATCATCACCCTTCAGGTGATTGTCACGACCACCGTTCTCGGTGTTGACAGAGGCCGCATCAATGGTGAAGCTGACCTTCGCATCGGTGAAATCAGCCTTGGCATGTTCCATCGTGCCATCGAATACCTTGAAACTTCCGTCTACTTCGGAGATCGCCATGTGGGTGACGGTGAACTTGACATTAGAATGTGCCTTGTCCACTGCCCACTTGGTAACCTGGGCCTGGGTGGTGGAGAAAGCGAGGACAAGGGCGGTCAGGCCCATGAAACGGAATGTGAATCTTTGCATATGCTTCGGTTTGAATTGATGAACAAGATATTTAATGTTTAATTTACCAGCGCAAACTCTTTCAGAAATGATCCATGGTCAATACTTCCGCCTGGTTGCCTGCCTGTTGATGACAGGCTTCATCCTCACTGTTTACTCCGGCTTCGCCCAGAAACAGTCTTCAGTCCTGTCCCGCTTCGCCGATATGAAACCCCGAAACATCGGTCCGGCCGGCATGAGCGGAAGGATCACGGCCATCGATGCCGTCGTCGAAGACCCCCGTCAGATATGGCTCGGCGCCGCATCAGGCGGTGTGTGGAAGACCGACAACGGCGGCATGTCCTGGGCCTCTGTTTTCGATGAACAACCCATCCTGAACATTGGTTCGCTCGCCATTCAGCAAAACAACCCCTCCACCGTCTGGGTCGGAACCGGCGAAGGAAATCCCCGCAACTCCCTCAACCTCGGCGAAGGCATATACCGGACCCTCGATGCCGGAAAAACCTGGCAGCGCATGGGCCTGGAAAAGACCCGCAACATCCATCGGATCCTCATCGATCCGCTCCATCCGCAGACCGTGTATGCCGGTGTCATCGGTAACCCATATGCGCCGCATCCTGAGCGTGGCGTCTTCAAGACGACAGACGGTGGCGCAAACTGGGAGCGCATTCTTTATACCAACGACTCCTCCGGGATCGGTGACATGATCATGGATCCGGCCAATCCAAATAAAATTTTTGCCGCTATGTGGCAGCATTACCGCACCCCCTGGAGCCTGATGAGTGGCGGCAGGGGCAGCGGTCTGTATATGACAGTGGACGGCGGCCGCAACTGGAAGCAGCTGGGTAAGGCCGAGGGACTGCCCGACGGACACCTGGGTCGCATCGGACTGGCCATCAGCCGTTCACGCCCGGAGCGCGTCTATGCACTGGTCGAAGCGACCAAGAACGGACTTTACATGAGCGATGATGGCGGATACCATTGGACACTGGTCAACAGTAATTCCGAATGGGTGACCAACCGACCCTTCTATTTCCAGGACATCGCCTGTGATCCACAAAACGAGAACCGCCTTTGGATGATCAATCAAATGATCTCCGTCAGCGAAGACGGAGGCAAGAACTTCAAAAATGTCATACCCTATAACGGAATCCACCCCGATCACCATGCATTCTGGATTCATCCAAAGGACGGCAACTTCATCATCGACGGAAACGATGGCGGTATCGGCATCACCCGGGATCGCGGTGCACACTGGATCTTCGATGAAAAACTGCCGGTCGGACAGTTCTATCATATCAATGTCGACAATGAAATACCGTACAACGTGATGGGTGGCATGCAGGATAACGGCAGCTGGCGCGGTCCCGCTTACATCTGGTCGGAAGGTGGCATCCGTAATTATCACTGGAAAAGCCTGTGGAGTGGCGACGGATTCGATGTCATGCCCGATCCCCATGACGCAGAATGGGTTTACGCTATGAGCCAAGGAGGCTCTGTAGGACGCTACAATGTACGGACCGGACAGCAGTGGTACATCAAGCCGGTGAGTACCGATCCCTCCGTGCGTTTTCGCTTCAACTGGAATGCAGCGATCGCCCAGGATCCATTCGATAAGTCCACCATCTATTTCGGTAGCCAGTTCCTGCATCGCAGCACCAGCAAAGGGGCGGCATGGCAGACCATTTCTCCGGACCTCACCACGAACGACAGCGCGAAGATCGACCAGTCTAAAAATGGAGGCCTTTCACTTGATATCACCGGTGCGGAAAATTTCTGCACCATACTCACCATCGCCCCATCACCCCTCGAAAAGGACGTGATCTGGGTCGGCACTGATGATGGAAACGTACAACTCACCCGCGACGGCGGCCGCACCTGGACGAATTTCCGCGGAAAGATCCCCGGCATGCCCGTCGGTGGCTGGATCCCGCAGATCCAAGCCTCCAGGCATGTGGCCGGTGAGGCATTCGTTGTCTGCAATGACTATCGTAGGGGCGATATGAAGCCATACATCTTCCGCACATCGGATTATGGAAAGACATGGACCCGGATGGTCGATGAAAAGAAGGTCACCGGTTACACGCTGTGTGTGTTGCAGGATCCGACAGAACCCAATCTGATCTTTGCCGGTTCGGAGCAGGGATTGTGGGTAAGCCTCGACAATGGCATCACCTTCGAACAATGGAAACATGGATTTCCGCCGGTTTCAACGTTTGACATGGCCATTCAGGAACGTGAGGCAGACCTGGTCATCGCCACCTTTGGCCGCTCGCTCTGGGTGCTTGACGATATCCGTCCACTGCGTTCGCTGGCTTCCGCGAAAGGAAAGATATCCAAACCATTCATGCTCTATCCCTCACCCATGGCGGTGCAGGCTCAATTTACAAATATGGACGGATACGAGTGGAGTACCTGGGGTCTTTGGGAAGCGCCAAATCGTCCCAGGGAGGCTTCCATTGCATGGTTTTCGGATGCCGATACCAGCGCGGCGGAACGAAAAAAGAAGGGAATCGACACCGTCAGTATCCGTATACTGGATGAGAAGGGGCATCAGGTGCGGCAACTCCGGATGCCTTCCAAATCCGGCTTCAACAGGCAATACTGGGGGATGGAAGGCAAGGGGACACGCATGCCCGGCTCACCTAAACCGAAACCGGGCGCTCCTGAACCCGGTGGACAACCCGTCATGCCGGGCAAGTATACCATCGTGGCCAGCCTGGGCGACCGGCAAGACACGACCCTGATCACTGTGGCGGATGATCCGCGGCTGGGCGACAGAACCGCCGTGCGTCAGGCACAACAGGCGCTACGTGACCGGCTGATGCAAATGGCACAGCCCCTGACAGCTGCACTCGACCGACTCTCGGAAGCAGAGGAGGCAGCCGGGCGGATAGAGACAGCCTATAAGGACGATAAGGGAGCCATGGCCGATTCGATCAGAAAGTCGACAAAGTCCGTGCAGGATTCCATCAAGGCCATCCGCGAATTCATCAGCGGAAAACGGAGTACAGCGCAAGGCTATGGTCAGGTCCCGAGGGTTACCGTGATGTCTCAGTTCCAGCAAGCGCTGCAGGCCATCGGCGCCCGTCCGCTTGAACCTGGTGAACCAGAGAAGATGTTGGTGGAAGAAGCGGGCCGTCAGCTGTCGCACGCTGTTGGTCGCATCGATGCCTGGCTCGGAAGCTCGTGGCCTGTTTACCAGGAACTTGTGAAGTCGCATCAGCCGGATCTCTTCCGTGCCCGATGATCATCGGGAGATACTTGCATCAAATCGGGTATTGCCATGAACGTCGTGTTCGGTATTTTTACAACGGGAAGACACCAACCTAACAATGGAGAATGATATGAGTGAAGACAAGAAGCTTTCCCGATTGGCGGAGACGCTCATCGAATCCGAGATTGTACGGATGAACGGTGAGATCAAGAAAAAGATGAGCGGGGGAGCGAAGATCTTCAATTACACCATTGGAGATTATGATCCCCAGATCTTCCCTATACCTCATGAGCTGGAGGAGGAGATCATATTTGCCTATCGCCAGCACCTGACCAACTATCCGGCGGGAGACGGCGAACCTGAACTTCGCAAAGCCGTATCCAAGTTCATCGCCGAGCGTCAGGGTCTTGAGTATGGAATGGATGAGATCCTGATCGCCTCAGGAGGCCGTCCTTTGATCTATACCCTGTTCCGTTCGATCGTGGATCCGGGAGAAAAAGTCGTGTACACGGTTCCGTCCTGGAATAACAATCATTACGTACATTTTGTCGATGGGCAGCATTGTGTAGTGGAAACTCAACCGGAACATGATTTCATGCCCTCCGCTGATGACCTGCGACCGCATTTAGCGGATGCCGTGCTCTTATCCCTCTCATCCCCGTTGAATCCTACGGGTACAACGTTTGGACGAGAGCAGTTGCAGGCCATTTGTGATCTGGTGGTCGAAGAAAATGAACGCCGTCCGGCTGGCCAGAAGAAACTGCATCTGATGTTCGACCAGATCTACTGGCAACTTACCTATGGATCGACAGAGCATTATGATCCCGTCCGCCTTCGTCCGGAATTGCGCCCTTATACCGTATTTATTGATGGCATAAGCAAGGCCTTCGCGGCCACCGGTGTTCGAGTGGGCTGGTCAATGGGTCCGGCACATATCATTGCCCGGATGAAATCCATCCTGTCACATGTAGGTGCCTGGAGCCCGCTGCCAGAACAGAAAGCCACGTCCAGGTTTCTGATGCAGAAGGGGGCAGTGGATCAGTACCTCAAAGTCCTCAAATCCGGCCTGAGCGAACGCTTGCAGAAAATCCACAAGGGCTTCCGTCAATTGAAGAAGGAGGGATATCCAGTGGATGCCATCGTTCCACAGGCCGCCATATACCTCACCGTGAAAATCGATCTCTGCGGTCGCAGTCTGCCCGATGGAACTATCCTCCAGACACAGTCAGATGTAACATCCTATCTGCTTGAAAAGTCGGGGCTGGCGATGGTGCCTTTCCATGTCTTCGGCGCAAGCAGTGCATCTCCTTGGTATCGTCTGAGTGTCGGCACCGTAAAAATCGAAGACATTCACGAAATGTTCCAGAAAATCAAGCAGGCCCTGAAAGAAACCACCTGAATTTCGACCTGCTTTCATTCCTCACCCCCCCCAACTCTTGGAGAGTCCCCAACTCTTGGAGAGTTGCCAACTCTTGGAGAGTTGCCAGCTCTTGGAGAGTTGCCGAGAAATCTTTGTTTACTTCGAGATCCTTCGTGACCTTGCGCCCTCGTGGTTAAGGTTTTACCGCAAGGGCACGAAGAAATGCTAACGCGGGCAAAGTCGAACTCAGTTCCCGGAGGGTACTACACCCAACAAAAAACCCGCCGGAAGGCGGGTTACTGATCAATTGAGGTTATTGACGAATATAAAAGGTTTCCGATTCTTCTCCCTTAGGATCATCTCAACGTGACGTCTGGAGCGCATTACCTTACGCTTGTCGAGGTCCAGGATCTCACATGAAACGCACATATGATCCGGAGATTCCACCGTGAATAACAAACGGTTCAAACGATCGACTTCCCATTCGATCGCCTGTTCGCTCATCGATTTGTCCTTGAAGAGGACTAGGAGATCCCTGTTAGGTCGCTTCATAACATGTTATTGTACTTTTCAGTATCCGACCATGCCCTTTTTGTTCGGGCACCCACAGTTCGCATTCCTGGATGCCCCGCAGGACACGAAACCCAACATCATGATCAAAAACATTACAAATACTGTTTGGTTCAATCTGGATCGTTTCATGTGAACATCGAATTTAACGGGTTTCTTATCAAAAAGAATGAATAAATGACGGATTTTTACAAAAATTAGGATATCAGAAAAGACACATTCATGTACCCAGTCGAAGCATCGCGAAAAGTAGTGATCGCTCCGCTCGATTGGGGACTGGGTCATGCCACCAGGATCATCCCCATCATTCGATACCTGGTCGATTCCGGCAGGCGCGTCACTGTTGCAACCACATCCGTTGGCATCAGCGTGATACAAACTGAATTCCCTGACCTTGAATACCTGACGCTCCCCGGATATGGAATGGATTATCCCCGCAGGGGCGGGTATTTCTTCCTTCACATGATCCGAAGACTGCCTCGAATGATATCTGCCATGTTTAGGGAACATCGCTGGCTGAGAAACGCACAACGCATCCATCGCTGGGATCTGATCATCAGTGATAACCGTTATGGATTCAGGCACCCGGGGGTTCCCTCCGTGTTCATCACACATCAAATCAATATTCGTACCGAATTTTCGAGGGGAGCGGATCTGCTCCTAAAAAAAATAAATCTTGCACTGATCCGACGCTTCGACGCCTGCTGGATTCCGGATGAGGAAGCCATGCCCGGTTTGGCCGGATCCCTTTCTCATGGCGGTATTCCGCCGGGGAGCCGATATATTGGTCCCCTTTCCAGGTTGATGCCCGAGGCCGATCTCCGGCGACTGGGATTATTGATCCTGCTCTCCGGTCCGGAACCCCAGCGAAGTATCCTTGAATCCAGGATCCTGCATGCCCTGAAGAATTATCAGGGAACGGTAACCCTGGTCAGGGGATTACCGGCAGAGGCTGATCTTCCCGTACCGCAGGAAGGGCAGGTGATCCTGAACCATCTGCCGGCTGCTGAAATGGGCAGGATGATGGGCGGAGCGGAATTAGTGATCTGCAGATCCGGATACAGTTCCGTTATGGACCTCGTCTGCACGGAAACGCCGGCGGTACTGATCCCGACGCCTGGACAGACGGAACAGGAATACCTGGCCAGGCATCTCGAACGGGAAGGGTTTTTCCCGTTCATTGATCAGCATACATTTACGCTTGAAGGGGCGCTCAGCGTCGCTAAAAATTTCAGATTCAGGCTAAATAAACCCGATTTTCAGGCATATCTCAGGGTACTTGGTGAGGTGCTACCCGGCATGAAGGGTCCTATAAAATCATAAACTTTGAAAAGAACCTGGCTCGCACACGGCTCCGTTCTCACGGCCAATATCATATTCGCTGTCAATTTCAGCATAGCGAAGCAGGCGACACCCTTTTGGATCAAACCATTCGGATTGAACGTTGCCCGTGTTTTGGTGACTACGGCCCTGTTCTGGATGATGGCTCCTTTTGAACGGCGAGACCGACCGGTGGACCGCCGTGACTGGCTGACCATTCTGGCCTGTGCCCTCACTGGAGTCACCATTAACCAGCTGCTGTTCATCAGAGGGTTGTCGATGACCTTCGCTACACATGCGTCATTGATCCAGTTGGCCACGCCCATCATGATCCCGGTCATCGCATGGCTATTTCTGCGCGAACCCATAGGGACCCGCCGAAGTCTGGGACTGCTTATGGGCGTGTCCGGAGCGGCACTACTGATCCTGAAGCGGGTGGATGGATCCACTGCGGATGATGTCATGGCCGGTAACATCATGATACTCCTGAATGCCGTTTCATATTCCGTGTACTTCATCCTCGCCAAGCCGCTGATGAACAAATATGCACCCGCACGGTTCATGCGATGGGTATTCACCATTGGCACCTGCATCATTGCCCCCATCGGCTGGAATGAATTCACACAGGCAAATTGGAGTGCGTTTACCCCGGAGGCCTGGTTTTCGGTCGGATTTGTGGTCATCGGTGCCACATTCCTGGCATATATGTTCAACATCTACGCACTTAAACACCTGGATCCCGGAGCGATCGGCTCCTATATCTACCTCCAGCCGGTCATGGCGGCCCTGGTGGCTACGCTTTGGTATGGCGAACCGTTTACCCTGACACAAGTTGTTTCCGCTGTATTGATTTTTGGCGGTGTTTACCTGGTCAACCAGGGACGGGCTAAACAAAGTTCGCGTTAAATGGTTCTACCGAAGATGGATATGAATCTCCGCACATACCAAGTCGCTTAAAAAGCCCCTGAATTTCCTTAATATTGAAACTTTCATCAATCAAATACAGTCATGAAAAAAATCCTGCTGTTATGGGGATTGCTGCTCACCGTCCGAATGGTGGCTCAGCCTACGTTCCCGCTGAATGGTGTCGCCGATGAGCGCGACATCACCTATGCCTTTACACATGCCACGGTCATGCGCGACGGAAAGTCGCCCCTCCAGGATGCCACATTACTGGTGCAAAAGGGTCGTATCATATCCGTCGGCAGCCAGGTGACCATACCGGCAGATGCCGTCGTGATGGATTGCAAAGGGAAGTACATCTACCCTTCGTTCATCGACCTGTACGCCGACTACGGTATTAGCGCGTCCCAGCGGAGCATGGCCGGATTCAACTGGAATGCACCACCCCAACTCAACTCCAATCAGAAAGGCGCTTTTGGCTGGAACCAGGCCATTCGGACAGATGTTGAAGCTGCCAGGATGTTCAATGTGGATGAATCCAGGGCCAGATCCCTTCGTGAAATCGGTTTCGGCACAGTACTCGCACATAATAAGGACGGGATAGCCAGGGGATCGGGTGTGCTGGTGACCCTGGCCAACCAAAAGGAAAACCTGGTCATCCTGAAGGAAAAGGCATCCGCCCATTACTCCTTCAACAAGGGTAGCAGCATGCAGAGCTATCCGAGTTCGATGATGGGTATGATCTCCCTGTTGCGTCAAACATATATTGATGCCGCCTGGTATCGAAACAATCCATCCGCAGAGGGCGTGAACATCACCTTGCAAACCTGGAACGCCCTTCAGGGATTGCCCCAGATCTTTGAGGCCGGAGACAAATGGAACGCCCTTCGAGCCGATCGCATCGGAGACGAATTCGGTGTACAGTATATCATCAAGGCCGGCGGTAACGAATATCAGCGCATCTCCGATATGAAGGCTAGCAAGGCTGCCTTCATCCTGCCACTCAGCTATCCCGCCACCATGGATGTTGATGACCCCAATGATGCAAGATTTGTGTCACTGGCAGACATGAAACACTGGGAACTCGCACCTACCAACCCGGCAGCTTTCGAACAGGCGGGCATACCTTTTACCTTTACAACGGCAGATCTGCGCGACAGCCGTTCTTTCATGACCGGATTGCGCAAGGCCCTCGAACATGGTTTGTCCGATGCCGCCGCCATTGATGCACTCACTTCCGTTCCGGCCAAACTCCTGGGGGTATATGACCAGGTCGGGAGCATCGACCCGGGTAAACACGCCAATTTCATCATCACCACCGGCCCGGTCTTCCAGGAAGGCAGTCAGATCCTCCAGAACTGGGTACAGGGTATCAAATACGGAGTAAAAGAGGATGCATGGCTTGATATCAAAGGTTCTTACGTCCTCAACATCAGCGCTTCCAAGGGCAATGTCTCCTACACAGTGGATGTAAAGAGCGGTAACGCTGCCAGCGTCATCGGAAAAGACACGCTGACCGCACGTTTCAGCCACGATGGCCGTATGGTACGTCTCAGCTTCGCGCCGGAAAAAAAGGCCCGTGGGCAGTATCGACTGAGTGGTGTAAGCAACGGCACCGATTGGAATGGTTATGGTGAGGATTCCGCCGGCAACAAACTGACATGGACTGCCGCCCTTCAAAATGCAGCGGTGGCCAAGTCTGATTCCGTAAAGAAGAAACAAGCCGGCCGACTCGGCAAGGTTAACTATCCTTTCCTGCCGTATGGCTGGACCGAGAAGCCCGTCGCCCAAGACCTCCTGATCCGCAACGCCACCGTATGGACCAGCGATGCCCAGGGCAAGCTTGAGAACGCCGATGTGCTCGTTAAAAACGGTAAGATCGCGCAGGTAGGTAAGGGCCTGAACGACCCGTCCGCCAAAGTGATCGACGGTACAGGCAAGCATGTAACGGCCGGATTGATCGATGAACATTCTCACATCGCCGCTTCCTCCATCAACGAAGGTGGACAATCTGTTACCTCAGAAGTCCGCATCGCCGACAACCTGAATCCGGATGACATCAACATCTACCGCCAGCTCAGCGGAGGCGTAACAACTTCCCATATCCTGCACGGCAGTGCCAACACCATCGGAGGGCAGACGCAGCTGATCAAACTGCGCTGGGGCGCCAATGATGAAGAACTCAAGTTCGCCGGTGCTCCGGGCTTCATAAAGTTCGCCTTGGGAGAAAATGTCAAGCGCAGCTCATCGTCACAGGGCAATCCCCGCTTCCCAGACAGCCGTATGGGTGTAGAGCAGGTACTGACCGATGCCTTCCAGCGTGCCAAACTTTATGAGGCATCCCTCAAAAAGGCCGCCGCCGCCGCTCAGCCCGCCAAGAAAGGTGTAACCGTCGACCCCTTCCGTACCGTCCGCCGGGATCTGGAACTGGATGCCCTGGTGGAAATCATGAACCGTCAGCGATTTATTACCTGCCACTCCTATGTACAAAGCGAGATCAACGCTGCCATGAAAGTGGGAGAGCGGATGGGCTTCACCTTCAACACCTTCACGCACATCCTTGAAGGATACAAAGTGGCCGACAAGATGAAGGCACACGGTGCTGCAGCTTCCACCTTCTCTGATTGGTGGGCCTATAAGATGGAGGTCGAACATGCCATCCCTTACAATGCCACCATCATGCATAAGGTCGGCCTGAACGTAGCCATCAACTCCGACGACGCCGAAATGGCGCGCAGACTCAACCAGGAGGCGGCCAAGAGTGTGAAATACGGAGGCATGAGCGAGATCGATGCCTTGAACATGGTCACCATCAATCCCGCCAAAATGCTGCACGTGGATGACAAAGTGGGCAGCATCAAGCCGGGCAAGGACGCAGATCTCGTGATCTGGAACGATCATCCGCTCAGCATTTATGCAAAGGCTGATCACACCATCGTTGATGGGATCGTGTATTTCGATCGCCAGAAAGATGCAGAGATGCGGCGTCAGATCACCATGGAAAGGAATCGGCTCATCCAGAAAATGTCTGGCGAAAAGCGTGCCGGTGGACCAGTGGTACCGGCCATGCCGAGCTATCAGCTGCTGTACAACTGCGGCGAGCATTTTCACAGCCACGGACTCCTGGCCATCGACCTGGATTGATCTGAATACCAATAAATCGAAAACATGAAACAGCAATATCTACATAGAACGCTATCCCTTGTCTTCGCCCTGATGGCATTTTCAGTCGGCCTGAAGGCACAGGATAATGTATATCCGGCCAAGGCACAGACCGGAAAACTTTACATCCGAAACGCCACCGTTCATGTGGGCAATGGCCAGGTCATTCCCGGAGCCACCGTCTCGGTGGAGAACGGAAAGATTACCGGCGTTGGCACAGGCATCACCACAGCCGGCGCCAATGCAACCGTGATCGATGCTGCCGGTAAACATCTCTATCCCGGACTGATTCTTTCCTCTTCGGGAATGGGACTTGTCGAGGTGCCAACCGTCCGCGCCACGAGTGATATCCGGGAAATCGGGGATTACAACCCTTCGGTCCGGGCCATCGTAGCCTATAACACAGATTCCAAAGTCACCAACACGGTGCGTTCCAATGGCATCCTCCTCGCTAATATCATCCCGGATGGCGGTACGATCAGCGGCAGCTCCTCCGTCGTACAACTGGATGCGTGGAACTGGGAGGACGCCGCTTATCACATGGATGGCGGTCTGCATTTCCGCATGCCCAGCCTCTTCAGCCGACCCAGCCGCTTTGGTGGATTCGGTCGCCGTGGTCCGGGGGCGGAACCAGAAGGTGATCCCGTCAAGCGGGCACTGGAAGAGATCGACCAGGTCAAGGTACTGCTGAAGGAAGCGAAGGCTTACGCCGCCAAGACCTCCGTAGCCGAGCCCAATCTCAAATTGGAGGCCATGCGCGGACTGTTCGACCGTTCCAAGAAATTCTACATCCACTGCGATGTGGTGCGTGAAATCCTCGTCGCCATTGATTTTGCAAAGGAATTCGGCCTGGATGTCGTGCTCGTCGGCGGCAGTGAAAGCTGGCAAGTGGCAGATCTCCTGAAGTTGCATAAGATCCCCGTGATCATCGATCAGATGCACGAACTCCCTACGCTGAGCGACGATGATATCGATCAGCCCTATAAGATCGCCACACATTTACAAAAGGCGGGTGTTCTATTCGCTATCAATGATTCCGACAGTCAGCACCGCGGTAAGAACCTGCCTTTCAACGCCGGAACTGCCGCCGCTTACGGACTGACCAAGGAGGAGGCTCTTTCCGCCATCACGCTCAATGCCGCAAGGATACTGGGCATTGGCGACCGGACAGGCTCCATCGAAACCGGTAAGGATGCCAACATCGTCATCAGTGAAGGAGATATCCTGGACATGCGTACCAGCATCATCACGCACGCCTTCATCCAGGGCCGTCAGATCGATCTGACCGACAAGCACAAGCAGCTCAACCAGCGCTATATGCAGAAGTACGGCCTGAAGTGATGCACCAATACTTCAGATGAACAGGGCAGCGTTCCGCGACGGAGCGCTGCCTTTTTTGTTGACAGCCCGTTCATAGCGGTAATGCGTAACCGCAAATGTTTAAAAAATCTCAGGTTCAGTCAACCTTGGGGCGATCGAAGAACAGGAATCGCTTTTCGGCGCGATCAAAGTCTGCCCAGTGCTCTACATCAGCAGACAGCGCAAGTACACTACAGGTCGGCATCTCATCGATCCTCACAACACCCTGGGCATTCGCATACACCGTGATGCCCGGATTATGTCCGAACAAGGCAATTGTATCTGCATGATCCGGTAAATTGCCAACGACCCCTGAAATGTCGATGGCATCTGCAAGATAGAGCTCAGGGATCTCAACAGTGGCAACGCTATCCTTTTCGTATCGGTCGGAAAATGCCCTCGCGGTTTTTCGCGCCCGGCGTGCCGGACTGGTAACGATCCGCTGGATTCTAATGCCTTTCTGATGAACACGCTCCGCCATATTCAGGGCGTCTCGCTTGCCGCGCTCGTTCAGCGGTCGGTCGAAATCATCTTCATAAGCGGCTTTCCAATCGCTTTTGGCATGCCTGACAAGGATAAGGGTCTTCATGATCCATTGTTTAATCTCCATTGCAAAGAAAATATTCCATGTCCGATTGGCCAAGTTGCTCAGATGGGAGCAGCCTCATTCCGGCAAATCCGGGCGGATTCTCATACCTTTGCAGGGTAAAAAAGTTGAAACATGTCCCTGATCGTTGTCGGTTCTATGGCCTTTGACCAGATTGAGACTCCTTTTGGAAAAAGTGATCGCATTGTGGGGGGAGCCGCTACCTATATCGCATGGAGCGCATCCCAACTCGTACAACCGGTCAATCAAATTTCGGTCGTGGGTGGTGACTTCCCGCAGGAGGAACTGGATGCCCTGGCCGCACGCGGTGTCAATCTTGAAGGTGTGCAAATCAAGCAGGATCAACGCTCCTTCTTCTGGTCCGGCCGCTATCACATGGACATGAATTCAAGGGATACCCTCGAGACGCAGCTCAACGTGCTGGGTGATTTCGATCCCGTAGTGCCAGATAGTTATCAGGACAGTGAGTTCCTTATGCTCGGAAATCTGGCTCCGGCGGTTCAGCACAGCGTCATTCGACAGATGCGCAAGAAACCGAAGTTGACCGTGCTCGATACGATGAATTTTTGGAT
>CAJBZC010000257.1 GCA_903959965.1 uncultured bacterium | reverse complement strand
CTATGAAGTCCATGTGTGCGCTTAACAGTTCAATACTGTCTTTTGCTACTTTCATTCCTTTGGCTAAAGCGCCAATAGCGTCTTTATAAGCGTTTTTATACTTTTCATCGGCAGTTCCGGACAGTGAACTTCCCGGGAAGAGTTCATCATCCTGCCCTGGAATGATGTGGAACTCCTGAGGCGCGCGCTGGAGGAGCATCATGAGGATGTCGCGGCGATCATCACCGAAGCGGTCATGTGTAATAACGGCTGCAATCTGCCGGCACCGGGCTTCCTGCAGGAGATCCGGGCGCTGTGCGACCAGTATGGCATCGCCTTCATTCTGGATGAGGTCATTACAGGTTTCAGGCTCTCGCTGGGTGGTGCGCAAACTTTCTACAATGTGAGGCCGGACATCTCCATTTTCGCCAAGGCCATGGGCAGCGGATATCCGATCAGTGCAGTGGTGGGTCGCAGGGAATGGATGTCTCTGATCGCAGAGTCGAAGGTCATTCATGCGGGTACGATGAATGCGGGCCAACCTTCCGTGGCGGCGGCCCTGGCTACCATCAGTATCCTCGAGCGGGAGGCACCTCATGCCCGGATGTTCGCATTGGGGCAAAGGCTCATGTCCGGACTGCGACAGGCGGCGGCGGATACCGGCCACCGAATGCTGGTACAGGGTCCCGGCCCCATGTTTATCACCGCTTTCACCGACCGGGATGTTTTCTGTGATTATCGCGACACCCTCACGGCCGACCGGGCAAAGCTCGGCCGCTTTGTGGCGGGCATGCATGATGCAGGCATCCGGGTGATCGGTCGCGGCCTTTGGTATATCAGCGCCGTGCATACCGAAGCGGAGATCGATCAGGCCATCGCCACGGCCCGTGAAGTGCTGGCCGGAATGGATTGATGCTTCTGCGATCATTATCCATGTACTAACGATGATGTATAACCGAAAAAAATGAATATTAACCAGCATGGAAGGGTTGATCTCGGCAGCATGTGTATGCTTTGTCTTTGCTGGCTGCTGATTCCGGTATCACTGTTTGCTTCAGACACATCGCATGCCGTTGTATTTTCGGCAGGAGAGGGAGGCATTCACACCTTCCGCATCCCGGCCATGGTGGCGACGCCCCGGGGTGATATCCTGGTGTTTGCTGAAGCAAGGAAAGAAGGCATCGGTGATGCCAGTCCCACCGACATGGTCTTGAAAAGAAGCCTGGATGGCGGGCGCAGCTGGTTGCCGATGCAGATACTGGTGAGGGGTCGCGGCACAGATGCGATCATGAATCCTGTTGCCCTGGCCGATCCCACATCCGGGAAGATCTGGCTGATGTATTGTCTGACCAACCGGAAGGAAAGGGGAGAGCACCGCACGCATTTTCTGATCTCCAGCCGCAACGGGGGCCGGACCTGGTCGAATCCCCGGGAGATGGGATCTTCCATCAAAGGGTATGACGACACTTTTGTGCCGGGACCCGGCATTGGCATGCGCACCCGTTCGGGGAGACTGGTCATCCCCGGGTACACGTCCGTGGTGCAGCCCGATTTCAAAACGGAAAAAGGCATGCATTCGCGGGTGATATACAGCGATGATGAGGGGCAGACCTGGACCATGGGGTCGGCCGTGTCGATCGATGCCAACGAATGTCAGGTGGCGGAACTGAGCGACGGACGGCTCATGCTTAATATGCGCCAGGCGATGGGGGCAGCCTGCCGGGCGGTGGCCCTAAGCAGCGACGGGGGCAGACATTGGGACAGCCTTTTTTATGATAAAGCCCTGAACGAGCGACCCTGTCAGGCAAGCCTTTTGCGATACGCGCCCGGTGATGCGGCCTCCCGCATCCTGCTCTTTGCCAACCCTGATATCGAAGGGGCCAATTATGCGGAAGACCGTCGGCGCATGACCATCAGGATGAGTCCCGATGACGGTGCAAGCTGGCCGGTAAAGCGGCTGGTCCATGCCGGTCCGTCCTCCTATTCGGGCATGGTAAGTTTGCCCGAGGGCGCCGTGGGACTTGTTTTTGAAGGCGGCGAAAAGCATCGCCGCGAATGGATACGTTTTGTCAGGATCCCTGGTGACTGGCTTCGTGCCGACCACAGAGATCCCTTGCCATAGTAGTCAATAGAACCTCTCACTTAACACGAATCATCATGAAAAAATCACTGTTCAGATGCCTGATGGCGTTTATGCTGGGTGCTGGCATCATGCCGGCTACCATGGCTCAGTCGAATTCTGGTAAGGAGTTGCTGCTTCGCATCCCACCGGGTATCAACAACCCCCGGAACAGCGAAGGGGATTTCATCACCCTCAAGGATGGCAGCATTCTTTTTGTCTATACCCGGTATTTCGGGGAGTCTGACCACGACAATGCCACTGCCTACCTGGCCGGCCGGATATCCAAAGATGGCGGGCGCACCTGGTCAATTGATCGTACGATCGTCGATCGGGAGGGATTACTCAATGTCATGTCCGTGTCCCTGCTTCGCTTACAGAACGGGGAGATCGCCTTGTTCTATCTCAAGAAGAATGCCTGGACGGATTGCATCCCATACATGCGGATCTCAAAGGATGAAGGACAGACATGGAGTGAGCCGATCTCCTGCATCACCGACCGAAAGGGATATTATGTACTGAACAACGACCGGGTGATCCAGTTGCGCGACGGCCGCCTGCTGATGGCCGTGGCCCTGCACCAGACGCCCGACGAGACGCAGTGGTCGAACGGTGCCCGCCTTTTCAGTTACTATTCCGATGACAACGGCCGGTCCTGGACCTCCAGCCCGGTGGTGAACAATCCGAATAACGTGGTGCTTCAGGAACCGGGCGTGGTGGAGCTGTCAAATGGAGATGTCATGATGATCATCCGGGCCAGTCCGGGTACACAGTACAAATCCTATTCCCGCAACCGCGGGCGTGACTGGACACCTGCCGAACCGGCGGATATTCCATCCCCTCTGTCTCCCGCGACCATCCAGCGTATCCCCTCTACCGGCGACCTGCTCATGGTATGGAATCGCAATGGCGGCGAAGATCCACAGCTGAAAGGCAAGCGGACGCCGCTGACGGTGGCCGTGTCCAAAGATGAGGGCCGCAGCTGGCAGCATGCAAAAAACATCGAAACAGACCCGGACGGATGGTATTGCTATATTGCGATGCACTTTGTTGACAAGGGGGTGCTGCTGAGCTATTGTGCCGGCAGCCAATTGAAGAAGACGCATCTGAACGTCACGGATGTTGTTCGGTTAGACCTCGATTGGATCTACGACAAAAAATAACCCGGATCATGCAAGATCGCAGACAATTTCTCTCCGCTTCGCTGACCCGGTCGCTCCTGCTCATGGGCGGTGGCTGGCTCACCGCGTCTTTTGACGGGCCGACCGGTACGGGCACTCCCGGTGATCCTGCCGCGGATCTCGCCCGGATCCGCGATATCCTGGCCGCCAAGACCCCGGTCAAATGGGTATTTGTGGGCGACAGCATCACCCATGGCGCCAAACACACCTTCGGGGCGCGCTCCTACCCGGAGATCTTCGGAGAACGCATCCGCTGGGAGCTTCGCCGGGTGCGGGATGTGATCATCAACACGGCCATCAGCGGAAACACCGCCGGCGACATATTGGGGGATTACGAATGGAGGGTTCGCCAGTTTGCACCGGCGGTGGTATTCATCATGGTGGGCACGAACGATGCGGGGGAGAAACGCGGCATCTCTGTAGATAAATATAAAAGTCAGCTGATCGAGCTGGTCCGGCGCATCCGGTCGGAGGGTGCGGTTCCCGTCTTACAAACGCCCAACACCGTGTTGCTGGAAAAGGCGACGGGCAGGGAGCGAATCGGCGAGTACATCGAGGCTATCAGGCTCGTGGCTGCTGCGGAGGGCACCATTCTGGTCGATCAC
This sequence comes from uncultured bacterium, assembly GCA_903959965.1. GTDB lineage: Bacteria > Bacteroidota > Bacteroidia > Chitinophagales > Chitinophagaceae > Pollutibacter. The sequence continues at coordinate 2,193 of CAJBZC010000257.1, read as the reverse complement.
TGGCAGCAATGGACGGCGCAGGGGGAAAAGAACATCCTGGAGCTGCACAAATGGCTGAATGACGAACTGCATCCGAACGGCCGTGGACATGACCAGATGGCCAAGACCCTGTTCCGCGCGCTGAATATCCTCGATCCGTCCGCATTTACGGGCAAGGATCATGAGCTTGATCATATGTAACTTATTGATATGTCCGACATATCCAATTTTTCCAGGATCACCCTGGGAACGGTGCAGCTGGGGATGCCATATGGCTTGCAGCCGGGTGATCATCCCCCAGATCAGTCAACTGCCCATGCCATCCTGGACACGGCGATGGAAGGCGGGATCAATGTACTTGACACAGCGCGGACCTATGGGACGGCGGAGGCGGTCATTGCCGGTCATCAGCAGTCGCGGGGACGGACATGTTTTGATCACATCGTCACCAAGTTCACGCTGGATGGTGATTCAATCCCATTCGAGGATCTGCGCCGGCGGGTCAGGGCTTCGCTGGATGCATCTCTGGCAGCCCTGGGGCGGCCACGTGTCTCTGTGCTGCTCTTTCACCAACCGCCACAGATCAGGATGGAAGGGCTAGTACAGCCGCTGGGAGACATCCTGCTGGAGCTGGCAGAGGATGGGCTGATTGGGACAGGGGGTTTATCGGCTTACCGTCCTGAGGATGTTGAGCCTGTTGTCGGGCATCCTGCTTTTCGGTGTGTACAGGTCCCCTTCAATATGCTTGATCCGGCCTTGTTGCGCCATGGGCGCCTGAAGGCACTGCGCGAAGCCGGTGTTTTTATCTTCATCCGGAGTGTGTTTTTAAAGGGGTTATTGCTCGCCGATCCTGATCATCTGCCTGCGGACCTGCGTGAGGCTTCAGGCCCGTTGAAAAGGCTGTCAGTATTAGCTGCGCGCGCGGGTATGAGCATGGCGGAGGTGGCGTTTTCGCATGTGCTTCACCGGAAGGGGGTGGGGAGTCTGGTGGTCGGGGCTGACACGGCACAACAAATGAGGGAGAATCTCTCTTTGATGCAGGTACCGCCTATCCCACCAGATATAGAGGCAGAGATGGAAGTGATTGCAGGCGAGGTTCCGGAGCGAATCATCATTCCCGGTCGCTGGCAGACGAAATGATCAATACGGAAGATCATGCATACACGAGATTTGTTTTCACTGGAAGGAAAGATAGCGTTGGTCACTGGAGGTGCCGGACTTTATGGCAAGCCCATCTGCCGGGCATTGGCAGAGGCCGGAGCGATGGTGGTGATCGCTTCCAGGGATCTGGTTGCCTGCAGGCGACTGGCAGAGGAGTTTCAAGAGGATAAATACCATGCCATGGCAGTCCGGCTGGACCTGGGTGATGAAGATTCCATCAGAACCTGTGTGGAGGAGATCATGAGGAATTATGGCAGGATCGATATTCTGGTCAACAACGCGGTGACCCGGCAAGGGATGGGCGATCTTGACACGGTCACCAAAGCCGGTTGGGAGGAGGCGCTTCGCATCAATTCGACCGGAATGATGTTGGTGACGCAGGCGGTCGTGCCGCACATGCTGGCGGCCGGAAAAGGGAATATCATCAATATTGGGTCCATCCAGGGGACTACCGGTCCAAGGTTTCCCGTGTATGAGGGTACGGAGATGAGCAGTCCGCTCAACTACACCTGCGATAAATGGGCGATGGTCGGGTTCACGCGATGGATCGCCAATAAATACGGGACGCGAGGCATTCGCTGTAATTGTATCAGTCCGGGCGGATACGGTCCGGGCGTGGAGGATCGGATCGGGGAAAACGCCTTTACAGAGAACTACCGAAAGCTCACGCCACTCGGGCGCTTCGCGCAGGATGACGACATCAAGGGGCCGGTGGTGTTCCTCGCTTCGGAGGCATCAGCGTATGTAACGGGGCATAATTTACTGGTCGACGGCGGCTGGACCAGCTGGTGAGGATAGATTCCGGCGACGATCTGACATCCATCGTGAGCTTGGATGTATGTCAGGGGGGAAAAATGGGGGAGGTTTTTGGGCACAAAAAAGCCACTGATATCAGTGGCCTCCTTTTCACTAGTTGTTTTCGTTATTGTTGCCCGACCTGGATTCGAACCAAGACAAACAGAACCAAAATCTGTCGTACTACCATTATACTATCGGGCACCTTCCCTTGCGGGATGCAAAAGTAAGATTTTTCTCAACTTCCCCAAAATCTCT
>CAJBZC010000256.1 GCA_903959965.1 uncultured bacterium | reverse complement strand
ATGCTTAGGTTACCAGCTACTCAAATGGAGCAATTTACCGCACTCCGGATGCAAATCCTGACGGAATCCGTACATTTCCTGCTCACCAGTCACCCTTTCGATAAGAACCGCATCCCGCGTTCCATCGAACTTCCTGTTTCGCAGGGGCTGAAAACCGAGGAAAATTTTCAAGTCAGGTCCTGATCGTCAGGTGCTTCTTCCTCAGAAATTCCGGACGACCATTGTAAATAAATACGTCCCCGATCCTCCGTATTCAGTGCAGGAAGATCATATAAACCAGCGGTTTTACGTTGTCGCATTGCTTCATAAAGCGTTACTGCACAAGCAACGGAAATGTTTAGGGAATGGATCATTCCCTGCTGGGGAATGTAAAAAAAACCATCGCAGGCATTCAACATCTCCTGGCTGAGCCCATATTTTTCGTTTCCAAATACCAATGCGGTCGAACCCGTAAACGTTGATTCTAACATGGACGGGATATTGGCACCCAGCGATGCACCCAGCAATCTTTGATAGCGGCTCCGGACGATATTCAGGCAGGCTGCCCTGTCGTCAAAATAATGGAGTTTCACCCATTTGCTGGCACTGCGGGAACTTCTGAAACCCCATGCTTTTCGGTGCGGGATGCGGTCAGTGATGGCAAAAGCTTCTACCACACCTACTGCATCGCAGGTTCTGAGTACTGCGGCAATGTTGTGCGGATCAAATACATTTTCAAGGACGACCGTCAGATCGGGTTGTCGTTTGTCGAGCACGGCTTCGAGCCGTTGTTTTCTTTCGGGTGTCATGCCATGATATATGGATGGCAAAGGTATGCCGCCGTTTTGCGAACCAGGCAGCCAACCGGGAGGAATAAGTTTGACAACTGGAAGGGCAACAGTATTTCAGAAAGTTCCTGAGGATATCAGTTCGACAGGTGCGTGAGCGCCTGATCGATGTCGGGATATTGGAACTGGAATCCGGCCGCCTGGATCTTTCGACTGCTGACCGTGGCACTCTTCAGAACTTCGATGCTCATTTCACCGAGGATGGCTTTCAGTACGAAAGAGGGAACCTTAAGCGGGATGAAAAGGCTGCCGTTAACATTCCGGGCGAGTGTGAGCGTTAGATTCCGGTTGCTGACGGGGCTGGGGGCTGTCAGGTTAAAGACGCCCTGCATGGTTTCCTGTTCCATAGCATGAATAAAAGCCCTGCAGATATCGTCTATATGCACCCAGCTGACCATTTGGTTTCCATTGCCCAGGATTGCGGCTACACCCATGCGCAGGGGTTTTTTAAACTCCTTCAGCGCACCTCCCTCATTGGCGAGTACGATGCCCAGACGCATTTTTACCAGACGCTTGTTGAGCGCGGAAACCGGGTCGATGCTTTGCTCCCAGTGCTGACAGGTGGTTCCGAGAAAATCATTGGCCGAAGTGTCCTCTTCTGTGAAGGGGGTACCCTTGTCCGGCCCATAAAAACCGATGGCGGAAGCGCTGATCACCGCTTTGACCTTGTTTGGCTGCTCTTTGAGTGCCTTGAGCAGCAATTCGCTACTTCTCGTGCGACTTTCCAGGATCTCGCGCTTGCGGGCTTCTGACCAGCGCTGTGCGGCGACGCCGGCACCTGCCAGGTGGATGATGAAGTCAGCTTCCGCCAGGGCTGTGGGATCTATGGACATCCGCTTCACGTCCCATTTTGAATAAAAAAGGTTACCACTCGAGCGAAAGAAATTACGTTCAGCACCCAGTGAATGGCTGGCAGCTGTTTCTTTGGGATTTCGCGACAGGATGATGACATTGTATCCTTCATTCAGCAGTCGGCGGCTTAGCGCCGTGCCTATCATACCTGTTCCACCGGTGATGAGTACTGTATACATATGCCCTGCAAAGGTACAGGTATTTGACGGATTCAAGGGGTGCATTAGGGGTTGACAGATGTTGGCATTTATACCAAAAAAATCCCCGGACACGGAGCCGGGGATGGGATTTCTCCCTGAGGTTTCAGAAGCAACAACGGCTGCCTGTTCAAGGCAGCCGTTGTTGGTCAATCCGGTTTCTTTCCTTCCAGGAATGTATTCAGGGAACTTAGCTGTCCCTTGTTACGTTCATCGGACTTGACGGTAATGCTGCTATAATATTCTTCTGCCACGGAGTGGGTGAGCTCTTTTTCCAACAAATTACGGCGGATGAATGCCGGCACGTGCTCATACTCGTTGTTCGGGTCTGCTGCATTGGCGTTGAACGACAAGTTGCGCAACTTGTGCAAACGTTCTGCAGCTTTGCGTTTAAGCTCTTCCGCCTCGTCCTGCAAAGCAGGTTCCTCTGCGAAAGCCGAATGAGAGTACTTGCCCGGACTGATCATTTCATCCGCCGCGGGGTTTTCTCTGAACACAAGCCTTATCTCCGAGTCTGGATCCGCCTCTTCGACAGTTGGCTGTTTAACGTTCAGGTTCACAGGATCGGGATTCACGGTATGTTGAAGTTCTTCCTCATCGGCATAAATTCTGCTGGGGCGAGACAGGAATCCTCCGTTTTGGGTCAGGGATGATGACTGTTCGCTGTTGAAGTGCTGCCGAGGTTGAGTTTCTTCCGAAAGACGTTGAGGACGGTCTTCCGCATTCGGGTCTCTTTGAGGTGCTGTTAAATCCAAACTCAAAGGTACGACGGTCGACTGAAACGGAAAAATTCCCTGCTCGACATGTTTTTCGGGCTTTTCCTCAGGCTTTTGAGCACTTTTAGGCAGGGGTAAGATCTTTTCTTCCGTCCCAAGTTCAAAAAGGGTGGGCATGTCAACGATGGGCGCCGTTTGGGTTTCTGCGGGTTTTACTACCACCTGGGCTGCAGGTACCTCCTCCAAATTGAAGACAACAGGTTTTTCCGGTGTCTGGGGAGTAGGTGCCGCCAATGCATTGACTTGTTTTACTACCGGGATTTCAAATGGGCTCCGGTGGTCGAATCCTGTGGCAATGAGTGTGATGCTGATATCCTTGCCGAGGCTGTTGTCATAACCCATACCAAGGATGAGGTCGCGCTCAGAGCCTGCGTGCGCCATGAGATATTGCTGTATGACCTCTACCTCATCCATCTTGAATTCGTATTCACCTTCGGCCGAGTTGATGTTGATGAGCATCCACTTGGCACCACGGATATCATTGTCATTCAGCAATGGAGAGTTCACAGCCTGTTCGATGGCCAGGCGCGCGCGATCTTCGCCTTCCGCCCGGGCATTGCCAAGGATGGCCACGCCCCCGTTGCGCATGACGGTGCAGACATCTGCGAAGTCGACATTGATGTGTCCCTTTGAACCGATGACATCTGTAATACACTTGGCTGCCGTGGCAAGTACGTTGTCTGCCGTGGAAAAAGCCGCACGCATGGTCAGGTTGCCGTACTGATGACGGAGTTTATCGTTGCTGATGATGAGCAGCGTATCGACATAGCCCTTCATTTCTTCGATACCTTCCTGTGCCTGTATCTGCCTTTTCTTTCCCTCATAGGAGAAAGGTGTGGTGACGATCCCGACGGTCAGGATTCCCATTTCACGGCACATTTTGGCCACTATGGGTGCGCCTCCAGTGCCAGTACCACCACCCATGCCCGCCGTGATGAAGACCATTTTGGTATTGACTTCAAGGATCCGACGTATCTCTTCCAGGCTTTCCTCGGTGGCCTGCCTGCCGATGCTCGGATTGGCACCGGCGCCGAGGCCCTGGGTGAGATTAGGTCCCAGTTGTATCCGATTCGGAACCTTGCTGGAGACTAGCGACTGCTGGTCCGTATTACAGATGACGAAGTCGACACCTTCGATGCCCTGGTTGAACATGTAGTTCACCGCATTGCTACCACCGCCACCGACGCCGATGACTTTGATAATGGAGGACTGCTGCTTTGGAAGATCAAAGTAAATCATGTCTTGCTGGTTTTTCATCTGCCGCTGAATCAACCTTGCCCGGGCAGATGTTCGGGTAAGGT
>CAJBZC010000255.1 GCA_903959965.1 uncultured bacterium | reverse complement strand
AAGGATCTTGTATTGGCTGTTTTCCGTTGACATGGCGCAACTAGCTTTCGTGCTGCACCGGCAGTCAATACAAGATCCTTCGGAGGCCTCAGGATGACATTACGGAGCGGTTGACTTGAGGTATTGGCTGTTCTTTCATAATCACAACATACAAATTCATGTCATCCTGAGGCCTCCGAAGGATCTTGTATTTGGTTGTTTACACTCTTTCTAAGAGTGTAAAAAATTGCCGTGGTATATCTCGCCTCATGTAACACGCATGGCCTGTGGATCCCACCGGATAATCCGTCCTTGTTCCTGGCTCAGGTTGCAGAGCACGGCGGGGCCGGCAGCCCGGAGACCGAAGCTGGCATCTTCCACAATGGGCTTGCCGGAGCGGATCCCCTCAAAAAAGTTCATGAAGTGATCCACACGTGCATCGTAACCGGCCGGGGCGGCATAGCGGGTTTCTACGGGTTCATCCCGCTTGCGGTCTGCTTCTGTCCACTGGCTTTTGTACCAGTCTTCATAAGCCTTCTTTTGTTCGGCAGAAAAGACATTATAGGTATCCCATCCCCCATATCCCGGGGCTTTAGACAGTCGCTGGCGTTTGAGGGTAAAGCGATCTCCACCCCATTCCAACATTCCTTCGGATCCATAGATGCGGGTCCGGTTTCCACCGCCGGATCCATCGGCGAAGTTGACGCGCAACTGCATCTGAAAGGGTCCCTGTCCGCCAGCCGCAGGATAATCCAGGATGGCGGTGAGGACATCCGGCACATCCCGTCCGTCTTTCCAGTAACGCAGGGCGCCGCTGGCGAAGATGCGATCCGGCCCGTTCACATCCACGGCATGGTGAACCGCTGAAATTAAGTGTACAAATAGATCACCTGCCACGCCCGTGCCGTAGTCGCGGTAGTTTCTCCAGCGAAAAAAGCGCACGGGGTCGTAAGGGCGCTTAGGCGCATCACCCAGAAACCGATCCCAGTCGATGGTTTTAGGTGAAGCATCCCTTGGGATGGAATACTGCCAGGCACCTAGTGCGTTATAGCGGTCGTTAACGGCTTCGACGAGGTTGATCTCTCCGAGGGCACCGCCTGATATGAGTTTACGGGCTTCGGCGAGGGCGATACTGCTGACACCTTGCGAACCTACAATATAGATTTTACCAGTTTCCCGCTGAGTCTTTATCACCGCATGTCCTTCTTCCCAGTGTTGAACCATGGGTTTTTCGCAGTAGACATGTTTTCCCTTGCGCATGGCGGCAATGGAAATATGGTCATGCCAGTGGTCGGGGGTGGCGATGATCACGGCATCTATATCCTTTCTTTCGAGGAGTTCACGGTAGTCACGGGTGCAGTAAAGGTCATTTCCCCAGAGTTCCCGGGCACGGTCGAAATGTCCGTCGTAGAGGTCACATACCCCGGCGATTTCGACTCCGGGGACCTTCAACGCTGCCTGCATATCACCGAAACCCATCAGTCCCATTCCGATGCCGGCGATGCGGATGGTGTCGGATGCGCTGTGATTATGTTCAGGCTTTAACACATTGATTTTCTGTTCATCCATGGCCAGGGCAGAGAAACCGGAAGCAGAGAAGAGCGCGGTGGTTCCGCCCAACTGGCGAATAAAGCGACGGCGGGAGGACTTCTTCATGAGCCTGTATTTTCATAAAGATAATGAGGTCGCGTCAGGAAAGAAAAAGGGCAGCGTAGAAACGCCGCCCGTTGCATACAAAAACAACTCAAAGAGAAAAAACGTTGATTTATTGATTCAAAACATAGGGATGATCGTTCGATTAATTGTGTAACAAAAATAACAATCGCTGTGTGAAATAATGCAAATGGTAGTACTACAATCGATCTACAAAAGGGTTACAGAGGTGCTACATGTAACATTTTTGGCGGTATTATTCGCAAAATGATGATTCCCTGTAGGAAAATGTAAGGGAACAGCCAATACAAGGACCCTCGGAGGCCTCGGGTTGACAATTGAGGGAGGATGATAATAAAAGAATCGATTAATTTCATTTTGTGTATCAAAAAACGCACTCCCCTCTGGCTGTCATCCCGAGGCCTCCGAGGGACCTTGTATTTGACGCTTAAAACAAATTTTCTCGGTTGTCATCCTATGTTTGTATTACGAAGAAAATACCCCCGCTGTCAGGAGGAGGCCTCCGAGGGACCTGGTATTGGCTGTTATCATCCTATGGTCTGCAAATTTTTGAAAAAACGCCACTGGCTTTCATCCTGAGCGCAGTGAAGGACCTGGTTGTTTGTTTTCTGAATTGAAACGTGGTTCAAATCTGCAGTAACACTTCAAACAGACTGCTATCAGGGTTTTCGATGCCAAGTTTGGTTCGGAGACGGAATCGGGCCTGGGTGATGGCTTTAATACTCTGACCAGTGAGGTTGGAGATTTCCTTGGTGCTCATGTCGAGGCGAAGGAAAGCACAAAGACGGCGTTCGTTAGAAGTAAGATCCGGGTATTTTGACATCAGTCGTTCGTAGAAGCCGGCGTGGACTTCCTGGAATCGCTGTTCGAATTCCTTCCAGGGGTCCGAGCTACCGGATTCGATCTCCCGGATAATCTTACCCAGTGAGCCTTTTTGACCATCGGGTGTCTGTGCAGTGGTTTCCTTTACTCGCTTCACCAGCTCTGAAATCATTTCATTTTTCTGCAGCGAATACATGACCTGGGCCGCTAGCTGTTTATCTTTCAGGTCGAGGGCTTCCTGGAGGAGTTTTTTCTCGAGCAGAAGCTTTTCTTCTTTAAGGCTTGCTTCCATCCGTTCCAGAGCCGACCGCTTTCTAGATCGGATAACGAAAAAGAACAGGAGCCCAAGTGATCCACCAGCCATGATCCCCAGGATAGACCTTTCAACCTGAATGCGGTGAATGGAGCTCTGTTCCTGATCCCTAAGTCTTCTTTCCAATTCTTTCTGCATCAGACTCTGGGTAGCTTTTGACTTTTCAGATGCATCCGACAGTCGACGGTGTTGGTCGAAATAATGTAGCGCCGAGTCTGTCAAGCTTTTAGACTGGTATATCTCAGCGATATTTTTCGTGACACGTTCCTGCACGTAAAGGTCTTTTCGTTCCTGAGCTAGAGTGAGCGATCTTTTATAAAAGACCAATGCCTGGTCTGATTCAGACCGTTTCATGTACAGGTCACCCAACAGTGCAAGCGTCACAGTTAATCCGGCATTTATCCCATATGCCTGGTGATAGCGCACCAATTCTGTCAACAACTGATGAGCGCTATCCAGTTGCCCGGTAGCAATGAATAGTTCTGCCAGTCCCGTCATGGGTTTGGCGTAATCCTCTTTTTTCTGGCTATCCCTGGACAATCTGATGGCTTCGAGAAAAAAGTCTTTGGCCTCTCCGTACTTTCCTTCCTTCAAGAAAAGCAATCCCATGTTATTTCGGTAGTAAAAGAGCACATCCAATGGTATCGCTTCGCCCTTTTTCCGATAGTGTGTGGCGTACATTTGGAAACCCATATCGGTCAATTCCCGGCTGCGGCGGTGATTTCCCAGAATATTATGCACTCCGCCAAGATTGAAACAGGCATCCCCATGCATCAAGAGATCACCAGCGTTTTCAGCGATGTTCAACGCCTGGGTGAAGTAATCAACTGATCTATCAAACAATCCTGCGTTAAGGAATAGGTCACCCGCCTGAAAGAGTGCCTTTACATTGCGCTTGGCATCTGGCTGTTTTTGGGCCAGTTCAACGGCGGTCAGCGCATACTGAGTGGCAATAGCCAGGTCTTCGTCACTGTAAGCTTCAGAAAGTCTGATGTTCAGGGAAATAAGGGCTGTATCTGATTTCTCGTAACGGAGTGCAATCAAAAGAGAATCCTTGGACGTTTGGGCTAGTGCCGACGAAATCAGGACAAGTAGGCAAATCAGGAAGGTAATGGATCGTTTCATGGATACAGACTCTAGGGTAAATATAGAATAATCGTTTAACCAAAGAATAGAAAGTCAAGCATATGGCAAAAAAAAGGCCGTCTGTTTTAGACGGCCTTTCTGAAAAGATCATTCAATAACCATTAGTCGCCACTTAGAGAAGCGGCCAGGTATTCACGGTTAAGGCGTGCGATGTTCAGCACGGAAATCTCTTTCGGGCACTCCGCTTCACAGGCATAGGTATTGGTGCAGGAGCCGAATCCTTCTTTATCCATTTGTGCGACCATGGAAGTCACGCGCTGAGCGCGTTCCGGGCTTCCCTGCGGCAACAGGGAAAGGTGCGAGACCTTGGCTGATACAAAAAGCATAGCAGATGAGTTCTTGCAGGCGGCTACGCAGGCACCACAACCAATGCAGGTAGCTGCGGAGAAGGCAGTGTCAGCACTATCTTTTTCAATAGGGATAGCATTGCCATCGACAGCATTACCGGTATTCACAGACACGTATCCACCGGCCTGTATGATGCGGTCAAAAGCACGGCGATCGACCATCAGGTCTT
>CAJBZC010000254.1 GCA_903959965.1 uncultured bacterium | reverse complement strand
GTGAAAGAGGCTAAGGCTTCAGATCTGCTCAATGATCCCAACTTTAGTTATCTGAAGGCGGCTGTCACCCGTGCAGGACTTATGTCAGCCCTGGCCAACCGAGACGCCAAGTTCACGGTATTTGCACCTGATAACGCGGCGTTCAACCGTCTGTTTGCTGCACTCGGTCTGCCCCAGGCCGAGGCAACGGTTGGTCTCCTGCCCCTGACAACCCTTGCCCCAATCCTTCAATACCACGTTGTACCGGGTTCGGTTCTCTCCAGCACCATGATTCCTGAGACCTACCCGAATACCAACATGCCGACCCTGCTCGTTGCATCCGCATCCAGCCCCCTGACAAAGATGGTTAACTTTCCATCACGCAGAGGAACCGCCGCCTTCGTTAACAACGTACCGGTAGCACAGGCAGACATCCAGGCAGCCAACGGTGTAGTACACCGCATGGCCGGAGTGATCGTACCGCCCAATACCACCACCATCCTGCAGGCATTGCAGGCTGACACCAACTTTACTTATCTGGTGGCTGCCGTCCAAAGGGGCGATCTGGGCCTTCCTGCCGGCAGTAAGTTTTCTGATCTGCTCGGTATGGTGAACCCATATGCCAACTTCACATTGTTCGCTCCAAATAATACGGCTTTCCGTCAACTGTTTGGATCTCTCGGTGTGTTCAACACCACCCCCGCATCTGTAAGTCTGTTATCCATAAACACGCTGGTATCCGTACTGGCATACCACGTGCATATTCGTGGCGTAAATGGAAGCAGCCCCGACCTTATCCGGGTATTCTCCACCAACCTTCCGGCTACTGCTACGCAGGCAACTACCTTCCTGACCGCTCTTTCTCCCACGGCACCACGCTTGACCGTGAGTGCAACTGGTGGTGTGAAAGGAACTGGCAACCCGGTTGCGGCTTCCATCCTTCGTCCTGACTGGAATAACCTGAACGGTGTGATCCATGTCATCAATGGTGTGTTGATCCCGCAGTAATATTGCTCAGGGGCTTGGGGTAAAATCCGAGCACGGAGAAAAGAGAAAAGGAGGTACGCAGAGATGATTGAACTCTGCGTACCTCCTTTTCTCTTTTCTCTGCGCTCCGATTCCGATCAAACATTAAACCGGAAATGCATGATATCGCCGTCCTCCACTAAATAATCCTTTCCCTGCACGGCCAGCTTTCCTGCATCCCGGCACGCCGCCTCAGAACTAAGTGCAACAAAATCCGTATACTTAATAACCTCCGCCCGGATGAACCCCTTCTCGAAATCAGAATGGATCACGCCGGCCGCCTGTGGAGCCAGCATCCCCTTGGTGATCGTCCAGGCCCTGACCTCCTGTACACCCGCCGTGAAATAGGTCGCGAGGTTCAATAAACGATAGGTTGACTGGATCAGCCGGGCTACACCGCTTTCGCTGAGTCCCATGTCTTCCAGGAACATCTGACGATCATCGTAGCTCTCCATGACCGCGATTTCACTTTCGATGGCCGCACTGACAAAAAGTATTTCCGCATGCTCTGACTTCACCGCTTCGATGACAGTCTGTGTATGACGGTTACCGGAAACCACGCTCTTCTCATCCACATTGCAGACATAGATCACCGGCTTCATCGTCAGCAAGAACATGTCCTGCACATGCTTGGCGATGTCCTCCTTGGGAAGTTCCATCGAACGTGCATTCTTGCCCTGTTCAAGATGAGCTTTCAGCGCTGTCAGGATTTCCAGGCCTCTCAGCATTTCCTTGTCGCCGGATTTTGCCTGTTTTTCAGATTTGGATATCTTTTTTTCTACACTGTCCAAGTCCTTTAACTGGAGTTCAGTGTCAATGATCTCCTTGTCACGAACCGGATCCACAGATCCGTCCACATGGATCACATTATCGTCTTCAAAACAACGCAGCACATGGATGATCGCATCAGTGCTCCGGATATTTCCGAGGAATTGATTGCCAAGTCCTTCCCCTTTACTGGCACCCTTTACGAGGCCGGCGATGTCCACGATCTCAACGGTCGTAGGAACCACCCGGTTTGGTTTGACCAGCTTTTCCAGTTCGATCAACCGCTCGTCCGGAACCGTAATTACGCCGATATTTGGCTCGATGGTGCAAAAAGGGAAATTCGCCGCCTGCGCCTTGGCGCTGCTCAGGGCGTTGAAGAGGGTAGATTTGCCTACGTTGGGGAGTCCGACAATGCCTGCCTGTAATGCCATGGGATGTGTACGTGCCGCTTTGTCCCGGCACAGAAGCCGCAAAGATAGCCCCGTCGGCAAGATTTGTTTGCCACGCCCTTCAAAAAAGCCGAAATTCACCCCGAAACCGATCTTATGACCCTAAATTACATCTGGCTCGGATTTTTCCTGGTCTCCTTCGGACTCGCCTGTGTACAATGGCTGGCCACCGGTGATACAATGATCTTCAAGACCATTGTCGACGGCATCTTCAAGTCCGCCGGCGACAGTGTCGATCTCTCATTTAAACTGATCGGCATTATGACCCTTTTCCTGGGTTTCATGAATATTGGGGAGAAGGCTGGAGCTATTCGTTTTCTCTCCCGGATCGTGGGTCCCTTCTTTGGCCGGCTTTTTCCGGAGGTTCCGAAGAACCATCCGGCTATGGGACATATGATGATGAATTTTTCCGCCAACCTGCTGGGGCTCGACAATGCTGCCACGCCTTTTGGTCTCAAGGCCATGCAAAGCCTGCAGGAACTCAGTCCCGAGAAAGAACGCGCTTCCAACGCGCAGATCATGTTCCTGGCCCTTCATGCTTCCGGGCTCACACTGATTCCTGTCAGCATCATAGCGATGCGAGCCGCCGTAAACCCGCCCGCTGCCAATCCCACGGATATCTTCATCCCCTGCATGATAGCGACCTTCACTGCCACCGTCGCCGCCCTGACCATTGTGTCGATCCGCCAGCGGATCAGCCTGCTTCAACCCGTTATCTTGGGATGGATACTGGGAATCTCCGCACTTATTGCAAGTCTAATCTGGTTTCTCACATCACTCGGATCTGGTGGAATTGAAACCTTTTCCACGGTTCTGAGTAATGGCCTCATCATGCTGATTTTCCTCGTTTTCCTGCTGGGAGGGATGTACCGGCGGGTCAATGTTTTTGAAGCCTTCATCGAAGGCGCAAAGGGTGGATTTGAGGTTGCTATCCGGATCATTCCCTACCTTGTCGCCATGCTTGTCGCCATCAGTGTACTCAGGAATTCAGGGGCATTTACTTTCCTTACAGATGGCCTCAGCAGCCTGTTTGCGGCTTTGGGACTGCAAACCGATTTTGTTTCTGCACTTCCGACCGCCCTGATGAAACCCCTCAGCGGCAGCGGCGCGCGTGCCATGATGGTCGATACCATGACGCGCTTCGGTGCCGACTCCTTCCCGGGAAGACTGTCGGCGATCTTCCAGGGTTCAAGTGATACCACCTTCTATGTTGTCGCTGTTTACTTTGGCTCTGTATCTATCCGAAATACGCGGTATGCCATTCCGTCCATGCTGCTGGCTGATCTGGTGGGTATCCTCACCGCCATCGGCGTCGCCTATCTGTTCTTTGGTTCAACTTTGTCATAAATATGCAAGTAGGATCTTTCAGCATCGTGATCATCGCAACCGTCTTTGCAGTCATCTTGTCGTCATGCAATGGCAGGGTAGATCAGCATGCAGCAACCGGAACTTCGTTTAACCCTGACCGCTTTAATGAGGGGGATACGCTGTCGTTGGATCCCCGGCAGGATTTGAGCCTCACCGCCTGGATCTCCTATCACCGGCTCAGTGACTCAGGTTTGAGCCTTACATCCATGCCCGCCTCAGGGGTGATCATCCATCTCGATCCCATGGATACCATCAACATTCCCTTGAGCAGTTTCCCTGACACGGTGATGGCTTGGTCGCCTGACCGTTCCAGATACCTGGATATCTGGTCATACAACCATATCCTTGATACGTTGAGAGATGGCCGGATACGGTTAACCGGTGGCGGTCCCGAACAGATCGTGGCGCTTGGCGACCCTCGGAGCGGACAGCGACATATCCTTATGTTCAATGGTACCGGTCAGATCGCAGAGTCTGCCGACTGGCTGGATGATCAAACCTTTGTCATAGGAATGATGCTCGTTGATGAAGCTACCGGCGAAAGAACGCCGGACATCATGCTCTTCAGCCTGAAAGACTCGGTTTTCACTGACTTCAGATACCTGCGTGCCATTTCCGGCGACAGTCTGCCTCCCACGCCGGGAGGATTCATGCGCCAGTGGCTGCAGCGTCGGGGACTTCAAACGGAATAGCCATGATGAACATTACCATCAGCGACCTGGATATTTTTGCATTTCACGGGGTATATGAACAGGAACGACGTTCCGGCCAGGCATTTCAGATACAGTGCGAGATTGGATTTGAACCGCCCGTCGACATCCTGTCCCTTGATCAAACAATCGACTATACGCATGTCATCAACATGATCCGTGAAATCATGTCAACTCCGGAGGATCTGTTGGAAACCGTAGCATTCAAGATCACGGAACGCATCAGGACTGAACATCCCTTCATCCGGCATGTTGATATATTGATTGAAAAGTGCTCACCGCCCATCCCATCTTTCAGTGGCAGGGTGGGGGTTCGACTTCGGAAAGATTATCTTTGTTCTTAATTGTATAGCATGAAAACTCTCTTCCTTTTCTGCATGATACTCCTCATGGCCTGGCCTGCCATCTCGCAGGAGGTAGGCTACCTGGTGGATGAAGGCGAGCGCCTGGAAAAAGCGATGAAGGATGCGGAAGCCATTGAAAAATACCGCGAGGCATTACGCATCGCTCCTTCCGATCTGAGGGCCCGGGTGAAGTGCAGTGAGATGCTCTGCATGATTGGATATCGGACGACAGACCCTGCGGGAAGAAAACGAGCGTTTGATGAGGCATTCGATCTCGCCCGGGAGGCACTGAAGGTCGATTCCCTTTCCGCTGATGCCAATTACGCAATGGCGCTGGCATTGAGCAGGCTTACAGAGGCTGCTACGATCAAGGAAAAACTACAGCTGGTAGGAGATATCCATCGATTTGCCACCATGGCCACCGGGATCAATCCGGATCATCGAAAGGCATTGTACACCCTCGGGAAATGGCATATGGAAGTCAGTTCGCTCGGAGTTGCTCCGAAGGCCGCCCTAAAAATGGCGGTCAAAGACCTGCCTGAAGCCTCGCTGGAGCAGGCCATTGTCCGTTTTGAACGGGTGCGTAACCTGGCTCCCGGATTCATTGCCAACCTGCTGGCGTTGGCAGAAGCTTACAAGGCTGGAGGGCGAAGCGACAAGGCCATTCCGGTATTGGAGCGACTGGTCAAACTTCCGCCTGTCACCCAGGACGATCCCGGGTACAAGGATAAAGCCAGGAAACTCCTGACTTCATTGTACTAAATCTCAAGTGCATTCATCCCAACAATATATCATCATGATCAAAACCACGTTCCTGTCTTTGGTCGCCCTCTTGTGCTTTCAGATAGGCGTCATCGCCCAGTCGGGCACAGCTACCAAATCTGCGTTTGATGCGCATGCCCTGTTCAATCCTTTGTTTTATACCCAGTACGGCAACGAGTACCGTGCGGGCAATGGCGAGCCGGGTCCAGCCTACTGGCAGAACCGCGCCGACTATCGCATCGATGCGAAATTGGATGACTCCACCAACACGGTCAGCGGCACCGTGTTTGTGACGTACACCAACAACAGCCCGCATCAATTGCCATACCTCTGGTTTCAACTCGATCAGAACCTTTTTAATCCCGAATCCCGCGGAGCCGCACGCATGCCCGCCAACGGCCGCAGCCGTTACGGTGATGCAAAGAATCCCTTTCGTGGAGGATTCGACATCCGCAGCGTGAAGATCATAGGCAAGGCGGAGGGTAAACCTACAGAAACCGCTGTTGAACCGGTCATCACAGATACACGTATGCAGGTGCGCCTCGGTAGTCCCGTCAAGGCCAAGGGTGACGTGGTCCGCATCAGGATTGATTTTTCCTACACCGTGCCCGAATACGGCGCCGATCGTACCGGCATCCTGAAAACGAAGGATGGAAATATCTACGCCATCGCTCAGTGGTATCCCAGGGTCTGTGTGTTCGATGATATCCAGGGATGGAATGTGATGCCATACCTCGGCCCCGGCGAGTTTTATCTTGAATATGGTGATTTCGAAGTCTCCATCACGGCACCTTCCTCGCACATCATGGCGGCCTCCGGCGAGCTGCTCAATCCAGCGGAAGTGCTGACCGCGGAACAACTCAAGCGTTATCGCACCGCCCAGCAGAGTGAGAAAACGGTCGCCATCCGCGCCAAGGAAGAAGTAAACAACACTGACTCTCGTCCCGCCAAACCGACGCTGACCTGGAAATATCGCATCACAAATGCACGAGACTTCGCCTGGGCATCTTCCAAAGCCTTTGTCTGGGATGCCGCACGCATCAACCTTCCTTCTGGTAAAAAAGCCATGGCACAGTCTGTCTATCCCGCCGGTGTTGCTTCCGACAACGCCTGGGGACGCAGTACAGAATATACCAAGGCCAGCATCGAGATCAATTCCAGGTGGTATGAATATCCATACCCCTGCGCCGTAAACGTCGCCAGCAATGTGGGCGGGATGGAATACCCTGGCATTGTCTTCTGCGGCAGCAACGCAAAGGGCGGCGCGCTGTGGGGCGTGACCGATCATGAATTCGGACATACCTGGTTTCCGATGATCGTCGGCAGCAACGAACGCAAGTACGGATGGATGGACGAAGGCTTCAACACCTTCATCAATAACATCGCTGCCGAACAATTCAATAAAGGCGAATACAAGGAAGATCCGATCGATGCGCACATGATGTCTCGTTTCATGTTCAGTGACCGCTCGGAAACGGTCATGAAAACACCGGATGCCCTGATGGAAATGAACATCGGCATCGCCTTGTATTATAAACCTGGCTTTGCGCTCGGACTGCTACGTGAACATATCGTTGGCAAGGATCGCTTCGATTACGCCTTTAAGAAGTACATCCGCGATTGGGCTTTCAAGCATCCGTCTCCATGGGATTTCTTCAGGAGCATGGAAAACAGTCTGGGTGAAGACCTCGGCTGGTTCT
>CAJBZC010000253.1 GCA_903959965.1 uncultured bacterium | reverse complement strand
GTCGCTGCGCAAGCATCCCGCCGTGAACAGCAGCTGGATGGGCGATTTCATCCGCACCTACAGCCATGTACATATCGGCAGCGCCATCGCTCTGCCCGACGGACTGATCGTGCCGGTCGTCCGCTTCGCCGATCAGAAGTCGCTCTCGCAGATCGCGGCAGACGCCAAGGAACTGTACGACAAGGCCCGTCAGAAAAAGATCCAGCCCAACGAATTCAGCGGAAACACCTTCACCATCTCCAACCTGGGGATGATGGACATCGATGAGTTCACCGCCATCATCAATCCGCCGGACAGCGCCATCCTGGCGGTGGGACGGATCAGCGAGAAGGTTGTCCGCAAGGGAGATGGTTTCGGTGTGACCAATGTCATGAAGGTCACCCTGAGCTGCGACCACCGCAGTGTGGACGGTGCCGTTGGTGCCGCATTCCTCCAGACGCTCAAGAAATACATGGAAAATCCGGTGACGATGCTCGTCTGAGTTGAATCTAAAAATGATATCAGCCCCTGCGAAGGTCATTCGCAGGGGCTTTTTTTTGCCTTGATTTCATCACTCAGAAGCGCCTTTTATCCGACGTAACGGATTGTTTATCCATTTAATGCATAACATTGTTAATGTTTTCTTAATTTAGATGTGTACGTGTGCGAGCCTGATTTCAGCAATTTGCTGAATTTCAAAGTGTTGCTAATACCCTGCCTGCCATATCCCGTTGCCAAACCATTCTTTTACACAATAAACCAAAACACACATGAGAAAAATCATGGCTTTGACGACCATGCTCGTGCTTGTCTGTGGACTGGCGATCGCCCAGGTCCGCACCATCACGGGAACGGTCAAAAATGACAAGGGGGAAGCGGTCCCCTTTGCGACCGTGACGGTCAAAGGATCGACACGCACCACGACCGCGGATGCACAGGGTAAATTCTCCATTGGCGCCTCTGCCGGTGAAGTGCTGGTCATTACCTCCGCCGGCCAGCAGGCCGCCGAAGTGAGTGTCGGATCCGGTGCCAGCGTTAATGCAGTGCTGGCTTCCGAATCATCACTCGAAGAGGTGGTGGTAACAGCCCTCGGCATCAAGCGCGAGAAAAAGGCGCTGGGTTATTCCATCCAGGAAGTGAAAGGTGAGAACCTGACCTTCGCACGTTCTGTGGACGTAAGCTCCTCACTCGCAGGTAAGGTCGCCGGCGTTCAGCTGGTGGGTTCACCGAGCTCCACTTACGACAATGCGAGCATCCTGATCCGGGGTGTGACCGGTCTGGGTCCTGTCGCCCCGATCTTCGTGGTGGACGGAACGATCACTGACCAATCGGCCGTGATCATGGACAACGTCGAGAGCCTCAGCGTACTGAAAGGCCCTGCTGCTACTGCCCTCTACGGTCAGCGTGCCGCCAATGGCGTAGTGGTGATCACCAGCAAGAAAGGTACCCGCAAGCGCTACACCAGCGTGGACGTCAACAGCGGCGTCACCCTGGAAAGCATGTCGCTCCTGCCGCCTTATCAGAATGATTATGCCGGTGGTTACACATCTGCATCTTCCACCGCAGGTTCATCTTACGATGCCGAAGGTTTCTACACCTTCAAATACAACCCCGCCATCCACCCTGCCAGCTGGGCTTCCTTCAACGGACAGCGCATGCTGGAGTACGGTGCCGATGAAAGCTGGGGACCGAAGATGAAAGGCCAGGACTATCGCCCTTACTACAGCTGGTACGACGGTGATGACTGGGGCAAACTCTCCAAACTCACGCCCTTCCCGAACAATGTGCGTGACTTCTTCCAGACTGGTCGCAACGTCAACAACAGCGTGGCGCTGACCAGCGGCGGAGAGGCTTACAACTTCCGGTTGAGCTACAACAACCAGAACCGCACCCTTACCATCCCCGAGGCTACCCGCAACCTGCATCAGATCGGCGTGAACGGTTCTTACGACATCGGTAAGCTCCTGACCTTCTCTACGGACATCACCTACATGCAGGACAACCGCAAGGGTCAGCCGGCTGAAGGTTATCGCCTGGACGGTCTGAACGTAACGCAGAACTTCAACCAGTGGTTCCAGCGTCAGCTCGACATGAAGAAGATGCAGCAATACCGCAATGCTGATGGAAGTCTGAATTCCTGGAACATTGGTGACCCAAACAGCACCTCAGATCCTGCTGAGTATCAGACGCCCCAGTACTGGGACAACCCGTACTTCGTGATCAAGGAAAATTACGGACTGAACAACCAGTCGCGCCTGATCGGAAACCTCGGCCTGAACGTGAAGTTCAACAAGCATGTCAATCTGCAGTCCTATGTCCGCATGAGCCAGCGCAACGGCATGACCGACTACCGTGTCGCCTCCGGCGGATTGAACCTCGATAGCTATTCCTACGGGATCGATCAGTATCGCGAGATGAACTACGAGACGAACCTGATGTACAAGAATCAGTTCGGTGACTTCTCCGTGGATGGTTTCCTCGGCGGCAACGTGCGCTGGGAGCGTTTCGACGGACTGAACACGGCCACTGCCGGCGGTCTCAGTGCTCCTAACTTCTTCGATATCACGGCCTCCATCGCGCGTCCGAGCGTCAGCCGCGACTACACCCGCAAGCGTGTGAACAGCGTGTACGGAAAAGCCAGTGTAGGCTACAACAATATCGTATTCGTAGAAGGTACGCTGCGCAACGATTGGTCTTCGGCCCTGCCTGTGAACAACAATTCCTATCTGTATCCTTCTGTGAGCTCCAGTTTCATCTTCACGGAGCTCCTGAAAGGCACCGCCATCAACAAGGTACTGACCTACGGTAAGGTCCGGGCTTCCTACGCCTCCGTAGGTTCAGACCTCGGCTTCAATCAGGTCAACCTGGCCATCACTACAGGCTCTCTCTACGGCAGCTATCCTTCCATGGGCATCGGCAACCAGTTCCGCAGCGGTAATATCCGCCCGGCACTGACGAAGGCCTATGAAGTGGGTGCTGAATTCCGCTTCATCAACCGCCTCACATTGGATGTGTCCTTGTACCAGAACAACAACACAGATCAGATCCTGAGCCTGGACGTATCTCCCTCCAGTGGTTTCTCCACCGCTCAGGTCAATGCCGGCAACATCCAGAGCCGCGGTGTTGAAATGTCACTCTCCGGTACGGTGATCCGCAAGAAAAACTTCAGTTGGGATCTGACCCTGAACTGGGCCAAGAACTCCAACCTGGTGAAGGAACTCGCCGCAGGTCTGAACACCTATCTGTACGCCACCAACCGTTACGACACGCGCCTGGAACACAGAGTAGGTCAGGAGTGGGGTGTATATGTAGGTCGCAAGTTCAAGACCAACGACAAGGGAGAAAACATCATCCTGTCCACCGGCCAGCCCGACTACACCATCAACAACGTGATCGGCAACGTACTCCCGAAATGGACAGGTGGTATGTACAGCTCCATGCGCCTGTATGATTTCGATCTGTCATTCTCCATGGACTTCCAGAACGGCGGCATGTTCTACTCCGAGACCCGTAACTTCAACGTGGGTGCCGGTCTTTCTCAGGAGACCGTCGGTGTGAACGATAAAGGTTTCGATTGGCGTGAATTCCCCGGCAGCTACACCCTCGCCGGCGGCAACACTGGCAATGGCGGATATCGCGTACCCGGTGTCTTCGCCAACGGCACACCGAACAACCGCTATATTGCTGCCCGTTCCTATTTTTACACTGCTTTCCAGAAGGATGCCAAGAACCACCTGCTCGATGCTTCCTACCTGAAGCTCCGCGAGGTTCGTCTGGGTTATACCATCCCTCAGGCCATTGTGAAGAAAGTAGGCGCAGTAAAGAGCGTGAACATCGGAGCCGTTGTCAGCAATGCCTGGCTGATCTGGGCGAATGCCAAGCAGTACGGTGTTGACCCTTCCGAGCTTGAAGTGTTTTATCGCGAGGGCGGTCAGCTTTCCCAGACACGTCAGGTAGGTTTCAATATCCGGGCCACCTTCTAATTCACCTGAAAAAAGATCGATACATGAAAAAAATCACATACATCCTGTTCCTGGCCGTTATGGCCATGGGCTGTGACAAATTCGGAGATACGAACGTCTCTCCGATCGCCCTGTCGGAACCTACCACGCGGGGCCTGCTGACCAACTCCATGCAGAGTTTTTCGAACCTCTTCCTCGGCAATAGTGCCGTCTCCAGGGACGCCGCGCTGTACGTTCAGCATCTGGCGGAAGGCCCGTATCC
This sequence comes from uncultured bacterium, assembly GCA_903959965.1. Taxonomy (GTDB): domain Bacteria; phylum Bacteroidota; class Bacteroidia; order Chitinophagales; family Chitinophagaceae; genus Pollutibacter. Next base: position 11,730 of record CAJBZC010000253.1, on the reverse strand, counting down.
CGGTGCTTCTCTGTACAACGTACGGAACTTCAGTTTCACGACCTGGTACGTCGATCCCCTCTTCAACCTCCAGAAGATCATCGAGTACAACAACAGCGGTTCAAAGTTTGCTGACCAGGGCGCCAATGGTTCCAAGAACAATCAGGTTGCCGTGGCCCGTATCCTCAAGGCCTACCTGTTCCTCCACATGACCGACAAGTGGGGCAACATTCCCTACAAGCAGGCGCTGAAGGGCAATGAAGCCTATTCACCGGCTTATGATACCCAGCAATCTATCTATACGGATCTGTTCAAGGAACTGAAAGAGGCCAACGCCCAGATCAGTCTGACAGAGGCTCCGGTGGCCGGCGACGTCATGCTTGGCGGCGACATGGCCCAGTGGAAGCGGTTCGCCAACACGACCCGCATGCTCATGGCACTGCGCCTTTCCAAGATCGATCCGGCACTTGGTAAAACCGAGTACACCGCCGCTGTAACCGATGGTGTCATCACTGCCAACACGCAGAACATGAGCTATAAGTTCATCGGCAGCGACCCCAATAACTACAACCCCTGGTACAACAACTATACCGTGGGCAACCGGAACGACTACGCCATCAGCAAGACGCTGACCGACTACATGCTCCCGAAGAGCGATCCGCGCGCACCGGTTTTCGGAGAAGTACTGGCCGGTAATCTGGTAAAAGGCCTGGCCTACGGCCGCGTTGTTGCCACCAATATCCCCTCCGCTTTCAGTCGGATCGGAGCCGCCTTCCGCGGTGCCGGCTCTTCTCTGCCGATCTACAACTTCGCGCAGGTGCTGTTCAGCAGGGCTGAAGCCGCCAAGCTCGGTTACACCGCCGGTGGCGACGCCGAGGCGGAGACACATTACAAGAATGCCATCAAAGCTTCCTGGGAACAGTATGGCGTATTTGATGCAGCCAAATATGCCACATACATCGCGCTGACAGATGTAGCATACACCTCTGCCGACGGTCACAAGAAGATCATGACCGAAAAGTGGGTACATGGCTATCTGAACAGCTGGGAAGTATGGAACGACTGGCGCAGGACCGGTTTCCCGACCCTGTCACCCGCTCCGGATGCGGTTGATCCACGTGGTATTCCTCGTCGCTGGGGCTATCCGACAACGGAAGCCGCGCTGAATAAGGAAAACTACACTGCAGCAGTGACCGCCATGGGTGGCAGCGATCACAACTACGCCCGCATGTGGTGGGATAAATAAGACAACACCAACCAATAGCAGAAAAGGGTTGCCAAAAGGCAGCCCTTTTTTATTGTACCAGGGTTACATTAGATCAAAGATCGCCGGACATATTGATCCCCGCATTCACATAATCCTTTTCAAATAACTTTGTATGAGATATGAAAAAAGATAAGACCCTCGTCCTCGGTGCATCCGAGGAAATTTCGCGATACAGCAACATGGCCATCCGGATGCTTCGCAAAAAAGATCATCCGGTCGTGGCCGTCGGGAGAAAAAGCGGCCAGGTGGAAGATGTGATCATAGAATCCGGAACACCGGAACGGGATGATATCGACACCGTGACACTATACATGAATCCAATGCACCAACGGCCTCTGCTGGACTGGATCATCTCCCTGGCACCGAGGCGCATCATCTACAATCCGGGTACGGAAAATCCCGAACTGCAGACCCTCGCCGCTCACAGGCATATCGAGAACATCGAAGCCTGCACACTTGTGATGCTCAGCACTGGAGCATATTGATATAAATAAAACAGGTGGAAGAAATGATTCTTCCACCTGTTTAATGCTTCGGTTATACTTAACCGTTACCAAGGCTTCTCGAAAGAAGCTTTATCAAACGGTTTACCATGATCCTTGAACAGCGTGGGTGCTGTATTTTTGATCGACAGCGGATTCTTTTCCCCGAAGATCCTGGAGAAAATCGCAATGGGCGTCAGGAACAAATAGAACACTGCTGATAAAAGTATGTTCGGTACGATCATACTCAATACCCAGGTGAGTTTCATCCATAACCAATCGATCTTCTCGGCCAACTTGTCGGATATCAGTCCCGCAACACCTACAACCAAGGCTGCGGTGATGGCCCATTTTACCTGAAAGGCAAGATAAACCACGATCATTCCAAGGGTGATCACCAGGATCGTCTGCCTGGGATCCGACTTCATTTTTTTTGTACTGCTCATTATTATATCAGTCTGAATAGATTAGTAATTCGGTTAGGCGTATCCGTTAGTCCATCTTGAATTTCACCATCCACTTCTCACGATTCTCCCAATCCGGCTGTTCCGTTTTGCAATAGACGAAATCTCCTACAACCAGATAGTCCATCTCGGTACTCATAAAGCAGCGATATGAATCATAAGGGGTGCAGACGATGGGCTCTCCGCGCACGTTGAAACTGGTGTTCACAACCAGGCCGTAACCGGTCTGCTGTTCGAAAGCGCTGATCAGGGAATGATAACGGGGGTTGGTCTCGGGATGCACGGTCTGTACGCGGGCAGAGAAATCCAGGTGTGTGACCGACTGGATGTCGCTGCGCTCATGATACAGCCTGTCCCACAGTGAACGGCTGTGATAGTCGGCCGGCAACTGTTTGCGTCGTTCGTCCTTCACCGGAGCCACGATCAACATATACGGCGAGTCGTGTTCGAGTTCGAAATAATCGGCCGCCTTGTGCGCCAGTACAGAGGGAGCAAATGGCCTGAAACCTTCACGATATTTGATCTTCAGGTTCAACTTCTTCTGCATCTCGGGGTTCCGGGCGTCGCCTAGGATGCTTCGGCTGCCGAGGGCTCGTGGTCCGAATTCCATACGGCCCTGATGCCAGCCTACGACGTTCCCTTCCGCCAGGCGTGCAGCCACGAAAGTGCTGAGATCCTCGAAGTTTTCATATTTGGTAAAGGTTGCCTTGACCTTTCGGTTCATCAGCATGATCTCTTTGTCAGAATAATCCGGCCCCAGATAGGAACCTTCCATCGTATCACCCCCGTTCGGGTTCATGATGCGTGGCTCGCCGAAATACATGGTGCTGGCGGCAAGCGCGGCACCCAGGGCACCACCGGCATCACCCGATGCGGGCTGTATGTAGATGTCCTTGAAGATACCGGCACGCAGCAGTTTGCCATTTGCCACGCAGTTGAGGGCTACGCCTCCGGCCATGCAGAGGTATTCTGCACCGGTGAGGCGTTTGGCCTCTTCAGCCATCTTGATGACGATCTCTTCTGTCACCATCTGAATGGCCAGCGCAAGATTGCAATGTTTTTGCTCCAGGTCAGTCTCCCCTTCACGACGTGGGAATCCGAATAACGCCGCCCACTTGTCGTCGTGTACCATCCGCAGCCCGGTGGCGTAGTTGAAATATTTCTGATCGAGCCAGATCGATCCATCTGCCTTGATGTCTACAAGTTCCTTCTTGATCAGGTCGGCAAAATCGTGCGTCTGCTTTGCGGTAGGATCGCCATAGGGAGCCAGTCCCATCAGCTTATATTCACCGGAATTGACGGTAAAACCCAGATAATAGGTGAAAGCGCTGTATAACAATCCTACAGAATGCGGGAATTCCATCTCCTTCAGAATCTTGATATCCCCCTTATCGCCCAGTCCGATGGAGGCGGTGCACCATTCTCCCACCCCGTCGATGGTGAGAATGGCTGCTTTCTCGTAAGGGCAAGGCAGGAACGCACTGGCTGCATGCGATAGGTGATGTTCCGGAAACAGGAGCTTTACCTTTTTCTTATCGTATGGGCCGACTTCCTTCAGTCCATCGTACAAAAGCTTCTTCAGAAACATCTTCTCATTGAGCCAGACCGGGATCGCCCTCAAAAAGGATACGAGTCCTTTCGGAGCAAAGGCATAGTAGGTTTGCAACAAGCGCTCGAACTTAAGGAGGGGCTTATCGTAGAATACGATCGCATCCAGTTCGTCGATCGTAAGTCCCGCTTCATCAAGACAGTACTTCACCGCGTTCGTCGGAAAATCAGGCGTGTGTTTGTCGCGGGTGAAACGCTCTTCCTGAGCCGCCGCAATGATCTTCCCGCCGACAGTCAACGCAGCAGCAGAATCATGATAAAAAGCCGAGATGCCAAGAATCTTCTTCATTCCATGGGATTATCTGTCATGGAAAAGCGTACGGACTTCATTCCCATGACAATGTTGTTTGGGGTTGATGGTGATCATTCATCGGTCAGCCGATGTATTGAACCCATGAATAACGAAAGGTGAGGATTGATATTGCGAAGCGAGCCAAACACCATCCGGTATCAGGGTCTGTCGGCCGCAATTTGAGGATAAATCGGATCGATGATGCAGAAACGAAAAAGATGTAAGGGGATGGGGAATGCACACAGTTAGGTAATCACCAGGGCCAGAAAGCGGCACAGATGCCGATCAGCCAGAGGATGGGCAGGATGAGATAACGCGTCGGCCGGTCATCAGATTTACGCCCATAGATCCATCCGGTCAGGCTCAGTGTACCGAAAGGAATGGAAATGAAGAGATTGGCATAATGATGCCAAAGCCAGCTGGTGGACGCAAAACCCAGCGAAGACAATAATGTCAGCAGGAAAAGGAGGTCCTTTCGCCTTGTCATGGATGTTGGATTTGTTCCTGAAGTTAGCATAAACAGGGAACGGTTGCAAACAGGGACTGTAAAACTTACAGCGTAAAACCGATGCTTGCCCGGCATCAGATCGCCTCGGCCTGCGCTTTATGCGTCCGGTATTTGTTGAATCTGTCGATGCCCCAGACCGAAAAAAGGATCATCTGCACAATGCGCCGAAAGATAAGCCAGCGGGTGGCTTCATGCCAATGCAGCAGCAAAAGCACGCCGGTCAGGACTACCCAGCCAAACAACAGGACGCACATCCAGAAATTACGATCTTTGGGAATCGATGAAATGGAAAAACCCTTGAAAATCAAGTTGCTCATGCCTGACTTTCCTTTTTATGGCGGGCGTAATCCTTATTCATCCCTTCAATAAAGGTCAGTAACTTAAGACGCCCCTGTCCCTTCTCGCTGCTGGTCACAAAATGCGGAGGCAGTTCTTCCCAGCGGGTGGACATCTCCTTTAAAAACGCGTTGACATTCAGGCTGACTACTTTTTGCGTTTCCTTGTCGGCCTTCGTGAACACCAGGCAGAAGGGCACTCCCCATTCTCCCAGTTTGTCGACGAAATCGAGATCTACCTGCTGCGGACGATGTCGGGCATCGATCAACAGGAACAGTATGCCCAGGGACTCCCGCTCGCGGATATACTCTCCGATCATCCGTTCCCAGGACTTGCGCTGGCTGGCGGAAACCTTGGCAAAGCCATACCCTGGCAAGTCGACCAGGTACCAATAGTGATCTCCGCTGACTATATCGAAATGATTGATCAGCTGGGTCTTCCCGGGTGTGGAAGATGTTTTCGCCAGATTCTTTCTTCCCGTGATCATATTGATCAGGGATGACTTGCCCACATTACTTCTGCCGAGGAAGGCATATTCCGGCCTATCCGGCTTCGGGCACTGTGCCAGACTAGGACTGCTGATCAGATACTCGGCTTTTTTGAATTCCATGTGGTTATAAGATGCTGCAAAGATCGTCAATTGTCAACAAATGGATAAAATCAGGCCGTGCTTCAACGGAATGGTGCGTTATCGACACATTGGATTAATTTTACGCTTCATGACCGGATTTGCGCACGACAAGGTGGTTCCTTACGAAGGATCACAAAAGGACAAGAAGGAACAGGTGGCGGAGATGTTCAACGACATCGCACCGCGCTATGATTTCATGAACAGGTTTCTGTCCGCCGGGATCGACATCGCCTGGCGGCGGAAGGCATTGAAGACATTGCTGGCCATAAAGCCAGAGGAGATGCTGGACGTGGCCACCGGCACGGCCGATGTGTCGATCATGGCTTCCAGGATCCTTACCCCAAAAAAGATCATCGGGATTGATATTTCCGAAGGGATGCTTTCGGTCGGCAGACAAAAGATCATCCGCCAGGGTTTATCAGACATCATTTCATTGCAAACGGGCGACAGTGAGCACATTGATTTCCCGGACAATCGCTTCGATGCCGTCACCGTGGCATTTGGCGTGCGAAACTTTGCAGATCTGGCGAAGGGGATCGGAGAAATTCACCGGGTGCTCCGTCCGGGCGGAAAGCTGGTCGTGCTGGAATTCTCACGGCCGCATATGCCCGGTATCAGCGGATTGTACAATCTGTACATGAACCACATTGCTCCACGCATGGGCGGCATCTTCTCAAAGAACCGGGCGGCCTATCAATATCTTAACGATTCCGTCCAGCGGTTCCCGGAAGGAAAGGCCTTCCTGGAGGTGCTGGAAAATGCAGGATTCAAGCAAACCGTATGCAAACGTCTCAGTCTGGGCATCTGCTCCATCTATACCGGCATAAAATAATTGCCGGCATCCTTGTGCTGATGATATCCGCGGGCGGTGCATTCGCCCAGCGGGAATTCAATATGCCCGACCACGACCAAAAGCCCTATTATTTCGGCATCATCCTGGGATATAATACCTCTCACTACAACATCACCCACCACCCGACCTTTTTATCCCGGGATACCATCCAGACCATTGAATCCCTCAACAGCGGACGCGTGCACCTGGGCATCCTCGCCAACTGGCAGGTGACGGATCGCATCGATATACGGGGCTATCCCCTGCACCTGATCTTTAGTGAAAAGAAATTCGGTTATGTTGAAAAGGGGTCTGCGGGTTTAACAGGCACGGAACAACGCGTGGAATCCATTGTCATGAGTTTCCCGCTGCAGGTGCGCCTGAAGAGCGACCGGATCGGGAATTTTAGGGTGTACACGCTCGCGGGCGGCAAGTATGACTTCGACCTCGCCAGCAATGCCGGCGCGCGTAACAGTGAGAACATTGTGAAGGTGAAGAAATCCGACCTGGGCGTCGAAGGCGGCATCGGCTTTCAGTTCTTCTTCAAGTATTTCATCTTCTCGCCCGAGATCAAGTTCAGCTATGGGCTGACGAATGTCCATGCGCGCGATGAGTCGCTCCGTTATTCCAACGTGATCGACAAGATGAACTCACGGATGGTGATGTTCTCCCTGCACTTTGAGGGCGGTGGGTTGGGATTCTGATAACGGAAGAATGGATCGAAGCCTCGAAAACCCGGATCAGAAATCATATTCCCGGCGATGCATGTTCCATCGTAATCCCATGGATCCGAACAGGTTCATATTTACTTCAGGCGACTTCCGGGCGTAAGCGTTGAACTCGAGGAACAGGTTCTCTTTCCATTCATACGCCAGCCAGAGGTTCGCATTCAGCCACTTTGAAGTCGCCGCCGCACCGAAGACATTCCCGTAGTCTGCAGCACGTGTCGTGTAGGGCAGGAAGATATTATTCCCCCAGTTCGCTCCGTTGAGGTCTGTACCGCCCAGCCAGTAGTTGACCCGTGCACGGGCATGCCACTTGTTCGCCGGCTGGTAGCGCAGGATGCCCACGAATTCCCGGACATTCGCCATCAGTGGGTGCGCCAGCGGCTGGTTGTAGTGGGTATAATTGGCGATACTGTCACGATGCGTGTAGGTGAACGGACGAATGATATTAGCCTCCAGTTGCAGGTCAAGGTTCTTCACCCCGAACAGGTCCACATGCTTCAACCCCGCCTGGATCGCCCATTTATTCACCCAGGAACCTTCTTTTTTCAACTCTCCCAGGTTGAACTCATCGAAGAGAATCTGCCCATAGAGCTGGAACCTTCGTGCAACCGTGGCCTTTCCTTCCAGTCCAATGAACGCGTTGTCGTTGCTGCCCACCTGATGTTCCATTGGACGGAGAAAGATGACCGGATTCAAATAACCGAATTCGAACTGATTGGCCCTGCCAAAAACGACTCCTTCAAACAGTGTCAATGTCAGCCAGCGGGGGGCGTTGAAACTGATATGATGAATGGCCATGTATTTCTTGGGATACACGGTATCTCCGCGGGTGCCCCGGTCGTACTGCGACGTGAGTTCCATGACCCGGCTGGCATAGTTCAGTTTCCATACCCGAAGATTCAGGTTCAGGAAGAGATGGTTGTTGGAGAAATCACTGAGAAAGAGACTGCGATAACCATTTCCCATAAAAGCGCGGTCGTACCCAAACTGGACATCCAGGAACTTGGCCGCATTGAAGACAATACTGCCCCTGGCATCGAGATAGTCCTTGGCCGTGACTTTGAATGGCTTTTGAAATCCCGCACCGGGCACCGCACGATACCGATCAATCCACTCCCGAACAAACAGCGGCGCCCGCTCCTGATTTTCGGTTAAATAGGTCTGGAAGGAAAACTTCTTTGCCACAACACCTCGGGCTACGGCACCCCGCGTATTCAGAAAGGTCATTTCATCACTCCGGTCGTCGTATATGTAATTGAGCTGCAGCATCGGATTCACCGACAGAAAGAAATCCGGGCGATCCACCTCGATCATATTCGCCGGCGTGCGGAAGAACGTATTCAATAAAGGCTTTTTGCTGCGATAGGCCGATTTGTCTCCATCCACCCATTCCAGGTTATTGAATCGCACCCTCTCCATGTTGTAGCGATCCACGGCGGAAAGCCCCAATCCTTCAGCCGTTGAGGATAAACGCTCCACGGCCCTGACCATCGACTTCCTGCTGAACGGACGGATATGCGAAAAACTCAACGCACTGTCGCCGCCCGACAGGATCTCCAAACGCTCGATGAGGGTTAGTTCTTTCGCTCCTTGCGGGAGATAGGCAGACTGGCTGTATGCAAAAATGGGGAGCAGGAAAATGAGGAGGGCAATCAGCCTTTTGATAACTTGCATGCAGTTGAATTGTCGGTTTATTTCAAGAAGGATATATGCAAAAATACCTGATTAAGGACATATCGGTCGTCAATGAAGGTACGATCTCTGTGCGGGATGTATTGATAGAAAACGGACGCATTTCACGCATCGACGGACATGTTTCCGCTCCGGCCGGAACGGTGGTCATAGACGGAACAGGCAGGCATCTGCTACCCGGAGTAATCGACGACCAGGTGCATTTCCGGGAGCCGGGCCTCACCCACAAGGCCACCATCGCCACGGAATCCCGTGCGGCCGTGGCCGGCGGGGTGACGAGCTTCATGGAGATGCCCAATACGAAGCCCGCCGCACTCACCCTCGACCTGCTGGAAGAAAAATACGCCATCGCCGCCGCCACCTCCCCCGCGAACTACTCGTTTTTCATGGGCACCTCAAACGACAACATCGATGAGGTACTGCGGGTGAACGACCACCGGCGCGACATCTGTGGCGTGAAAGTCTTCATGGGATCCTCCACCGGCAATATGCTGGTTGATAACCTGCTGTCCATCGAAAAACTGTTCAGGGAAAGTGAAGTGCTGATCGCCACGCATTGCGAGGATGAGCGCATCATCAAAAACAACCTGGCCCGGCTGAAAGCGGAAAAATCACAGCTCGAACCCGCAGACCATCCGGTCATCCGAGATGTAGACGCCTGTTTCGAATCGTCCTTCATGGCGGTACAGATCGCCCACCGGTATAACACCAGGCTGCATATCCTGCACATCAGCACCGCGCGCGAACTTCAGCTCTTCTCCAATATGCTGCCGCTGGCCGAAAAGCGCATCACCTGTGAAGTCTGCGTACATCACCTGCATTTCACAGCCGACGACTATGCCACGCTGGGCAACCGCATCAAATGCAATCCCGCCATCAAAGCGCCGGAAAACCGCGCCAGACTATGGCAGGCCTTGCTGGATGACACGATCGACGTGATCGCGACCGACCACGCCCCGCATACCTGGGAAGAAAAGCAGGAAGATTATGAACACGCGCATGCCGGTCTGCCACTGGTGCAGCACAGCCTGCCCCTGATGCTGCACTATCATCGCGAAGGCCGGATTTCTTTGGAAAAAATCGTACAGAAGATGAGCCACGACGTGGCCACCTGCTTCCAGATCCGGGAGCGCGGTTTCATCCGGGAGGGATATCATGCAGACCTGGTGATCGTGGACTTGAACAAACCCTTCACCGTCGCCCGGGAGAATATCCTGTACAAATGCGGATGGAGTCCGCTGGAGGGCACGACCTTTCCCGCATCCGTAACCCATACCTTCGTCAGCGGCCGGTTGGCATACGCTGCCGGACGCATCCATGAAGATATCCGCGGTGAGCGTATGCAATTCGACCGCTGACGCATCTCAATGATAAAGGGGTATGCAGATCGACAGCACCACATTCCGGGATCTGTCCATCTTCCACACGGAAGAGGCGTCTTCCGTGTTTCACAGGCTCGACTTCACCCGCACCAACGCAGGCAGGGAAAATCTGTACCGGTATTTCAAAACACCACACGATCGACTGGAAGAAATTGAAGCAACCCAGTCGATGCTGAGGCATCTCTCCCAACATCTGAACGACTGGCCGGAGAACGTCACCAACGGGACGTTGCTCGTCATCGAAAAGTTCCTCGACTACCACCTCGATCCGCTGCCGGCGTCCACCGACCCCATAAATGCGTGGCTCTATCGGATCGGCAACGGCCCGGATTATGCCCTGGCGCAATATTCCATCGGGCATCTCGCGGATCTGGTGACAGGCATGCGAAAACTAACGGATCTGCTGGATCAGGAAGGCATTCCGGCGAGGCTGAAGATCGTCATCTCGGACATAAAAAGACTGCTTCACCATGCGACCGTGAAGCGCCTGGCCCTCAGACCGGCGGGACAACCTTTCGGGGTGCAGGAAACAGTTGCCTATGCACGTTTTTTTTATCATGATTTTCGTCAACAGACCCTTGCGTTGATCCAGTCATACGGCCAGCTGGATGCCTGGTATTCGATGGCCCTTGCTAACGAAAAATTGGGACTCAGTTTCCCGGAATTTGTAAGATCTGAAGACCCGTTAATAGACGCCCGGGGATTGTTCCACCTGCTCCTACCATCACCCGTGCCCTACGATGTACGAATGGATCCGGACACGAATTTCATGTTCCTCACCGGTGCCAACATGGCAGGCAAGAGCACCTTCATCAAGTCCGTCGGCATCGCCGTTTTCCTCGCCCACCTGGGGATGGGCGTGCCTGCCAGGGGCATGCGACTCACCCTCTTCGAAGGCATCCTCAGTAACATCCAGGTGATGGATGACATCATCAGGGGAGAAAGTTACTTTTTTAACGAAGTGCAACGCATCCGACACACGGTGGAACGCATCAGTGATGGACGGCGATGGCTGGTGCTCATTGATGAACTTTTCAAAGGCACCAACATCCAGGATGCAATGAAATGTTCTGCCACGGTGATTCGTGGCCTCATCCGTATCCGAAAGGCGTTGTTCATACTGTCCACCCATCTGTATGAGATCGGAGAAGAATTGAAACCCTTTCCGAACATCTGTTTCCGATACTTCGAAACCGGTGTGGTCGATGACCAGCTCGTATTCAGTTACCAGCTTCGGGATGGCATCAGCCAGGATCGCATCGGATACCTGATCCTCAAACGCGAAAAGGTAACCGACCTGCTAGAACGACTTTGATGCGGGAAAGTAAACCGGTCATTCCCATTAAACCTCGCGTAGTTTTCGCTATCTTAAGGCCATGACCGCATCGTTGCAAACGAAGAACCAGCACCTGCTGTGGAGGGCTGGATTCGGGCCCGCCGCCGGACAGTGGGAAGACATGAGGGACAGATCCCTGAAACGCACGCTGAAATCTCTCGAGACAGACAGCAAAGCCCAATTTGTCCCCTTC